>JACMKN010000002.1 GCA_014380135.1 Deltaproteobacteria bacterium | reverse complement strand
GCCTCGTGGAGCATGAATATTCTGCCTGCCCATCTGCTGGAGGGACAGGATATCACCAAGAGCCCGCTGGCCCGCCAACCGGTCGGCACCGGACCGTACCGCTTCAAGGAGAGGGTGGCCGGTCAGAAGATTGTTCTCGAATACAACCCCGACTATTTCGAGGGGCGCCCCTATATCGATCGCTATATCTACCGCATCATCCCCGATACCTCCACCATGTACATGGAACTGAAAGCAGGCGCCATCGACCTGATGGGACTGACTCCGGTCCAGTACGCCCGCCAGACTGCCAACCGGAGTTTTACGTCCCTTTTCAACAAGTATCGCTACCCCTCATCCGGCTATCTCTATATGGGCTACAATCTGCGGCATCCGCTTTTCGGTGACAAGCGTATCCGCCAGGCCATGACGGCCGCCATCAACAAGGATGAGCTGATCCAGGGGGTGTTGTTCGGCATGGGCCAGAAGGCGGTCGGACCGATCGTGCCCGGTCGCTGGGCCTATAATCCGAATGTGAAAGACATCGCCTACGACCCCAAGCGGGCCGCAGAACTGCTGGCACAGGCCGGCTGGAAGAAAAAAAACAGCGACGGCATTCTTGTAAAGGACGGCAAACCGTTTAAATTCACGATTCTGACCAATCAGGGCAATCAGCAGCGTCTGATGACCGCCCAGATCGTGCAGCAGCGCTTGCGGCAGGTCGGCATCGACGTCAAGATCCGCATCGTGGAGTGGGCCGCCTTCCTGAAGGAATTCGTAAACAAGAGCAATTTTGAAGTGATCCTGCTGGCCTGGAGCATCACGCAGGATCCGGACATGTATGATGTCTGGCATTCCAGCAAGACCAATCCGGGCGAGTTGAATTTTATCGGTTACAAAAATCCGGAGGTAGACCGCCTGCTGGTGGAAGGGCGCAGTACCTTTGACATTGAAAAACGCAAGCGGGCCTACTTCCGGATCCAGGAAATCCTGGCCGAAGAGCAGCCCTACACCTTCCTGTATGTCCCCGACTCCCTGCCGGTGGTCAGTGCCCGCATCCGCGGCGTGGAGCCGGCCCCGATCGGCATCGGCCATAACCAGATCAAATGGTATGTGCCAAAGAACGAGCAGGTCTACGTACCGTGACCCGCTACCTCCTCAAACGCATCCTGATGCTGATCCCGCTGATGTTCGGTATCACGCTGATCACCTTCTCCGTTATTCACTTGGCCCCCGGTGAACCGGTCGAGATGCAGATGGCCATGAACCCCAAGGTCGGCAAGGAGGCCCGCGAACGTCTGACTAAGTTCTACGGTCTGGACAAACCGCTGCACGAACAGTATTTCAGCTGGGTCGGCAAACTGGCCCGGCTGGATCTGGGGCGCTCTTTCTCGTCGGATGGTCGTCCGGTGGTGGACAAGATAAAGGAACGTCTGCCGGTCACGATCTCACTTAATGTCATCGCCCTGCTGCTGGAATTCGGCCTGGCGATACCGATCGGCATCCTGGCCGCCACCCGCCGCGATACCTGGCTGGACAAGGGCATCACCGTCTTTGTCTTTGTGGGTTTTGCCGTGCCGACCTTCTGGCTGGCGCTGCTCTTGATGTATTTCTTCGGGGTCAAGCTGGGCTGGCTTCCCATATCCGGCCTGCACACGCTGGGGAGCGATTCCTGGGGGACGCTGCGTTATCTGTGGGACCTGGCCAAGCACCTGATCATGCCAATCATGGTGGCCTCCTTCGGCAGTCTGGCGGGACTTTCCCGCTACATGCGTTCCGCGATGCTGAATGTCATCAGCCAGGATTACATCACCACCGCCCGCGCCAAGGGACTCCCGGAGCGGGTCGTGATCTACAAGCATGCCTTGAGAAACGCGCTGCTACCGCTGATTACACTGCTCGGTTTCTCGATCCCCGGCCTGATCGGCGGCAGCGTCATCTTTGAAACCATCTTTGCGATACCGGGCATGGGGCAGCTGTTTTATCAGGGGGTCATGTCGCGCGATTATCCGGTCGTGATGGGAATTCTGGTGATCGGGGCTTTTTTGACGCTGATCGGCAACCTGATCGCCGATCTCTGTTATGCTCTGGCCGATCCGCGTATCCGGCACGGGGAGGGGTAGGGCATGGCCTTCAAACAATCCTATTTTTATTCGATCTTCTGGCCGCGCCTCAAGCGCAACAAGCTGGCCCTGGTCGGCGGAGCCGTGGTGCTGGCGCTGTTTCTGATCTCACTGCTGGCGCCGCTGCTCTCGCCCTACGAACCCAATGCCATCAATGCCTGGAAAGTACTGTCGCCCCCCTCCTGGCAGCATTGGTTCGGCACCGATGAACTTGGCCGGGACGTTTTCAGCCGGATACTGTACGGCGCGCGGATATCGCTCAAGGTCGGTTTCGTGGCGGTCGGCATCGCGGTCACGATCGGCACCGTGGTTGGTCTGCTCTCCGGCTATTACAGCGGCCTGGTGGATGCCACGCTGATGCGACTGGTGGACATCATGCTCTGCTTCCCGGCCTTTTTCCTGATCCTGGCGGTGATCACCTTTCTGGAACCCTCGATCTGGTACATCATGATGGTGATCGGCCTGACCGGCTGGATGGGTGTGGCGCGCCTGGTGCGGGCCGAAACACTCTCGATCCGCGAGATGGACTACATCCTGGCGGCCAGATGTATCGGCTGTTCCAATGCCCGCATCATCTTCCGTCATATCCTCCCCAACGCCATCTCGCCGGTGCTGGTGTCGGCCACCCTGGGCGTGGCCGGCGCCATCCTGACCGAGTCGGCCCTGTCGTTCCTCGGCATCGGCGTTCAACCTCCCACCCCCAGTTGGGGCAACATCCTGACCTCCGGCAAGGATTACATCGAATTTGCCTGGTGGCTGTCGCTGTTTCCCGGACTGGCGATTCTGGTGACGGTGCTGGCCTACAATCTGCTGGGGGAAGGGATCCGTGATGCGCTAGATCCACGAGTAAAGCGCTAACCCCCCATGAAACACCGCATAAATCTCCTGAGAGAATTTTCCGTTCCGCTGATCAGCGGCGTACTGCTGGCGCTGGTTTGGGTCAACCTGGAGCCGGCCGGTTATCAACGCTTTGTGAACTCCCCTTTTTTGGGCGGCCTTTCCTTTCACTTCATTTCCAACGAACTCTTCATGGTGCTGTTTTTCGGCATCGCTGCCGTCGAAATAACCCAGAGCTGCCTGCCGGGAGGTGATCTGAATCCGCTCTCCCGGGCGGTCAACCCTCTGCTGGGAACGCTGGGAGGTGTGCTGGGACCGGTGGCCGTATACCTGGGATTGAATGCATTGTTCGGCTCCCCGGAGCTGCACAACGGCTGGGGGATTCCGACCGCAACGGATATCGCCCTGGCCTGGCTGGCGGCCCGTCTGGTTTTCGGCGCTGCCCACCCGGCCGTATCATACCTGCTGCTGCTGGCGGTGGCCGATGATGCCGTCGGTCTGGTGATAATAGCACTGTTTTATCCCGACCCCCTGCACCCGCTTGCACCGCTCTGGCTGCTTCTGACCGGGCTGGGCATGGCTGCCGCCTATGCTCTGCGACGTTTTAATGTCGGCAGTTACTGGCCCTACGTCATCATCGGAGGGGCCATGAGCTGGATCGGTCTGTACCGGGCCCATCTGCATCCGGCCCTGGCGCTGGTGTTCATCATCCCTTTTCTGCCCCACCGCCGCCGCGAGGCAAAGCACCTTTTCGAGGAGGATCTTTCGGATCGCTCCCCGCTGGCCGGCTTTGAACACGAGTGGAAGGTTGTGGTCGATTTCGGTATGTTCATGTTCGGTCTGGCCAACGCCGGCGTCGAATTCTCCAGCGTCGGAACCGTTTCCTGGCTGGTGTTGAGCGCATTGATTGCCGGGAAAACCCTGGGTGTCTTCGGTTTCGGTTGTCTGTCTGAAATGATCGGCTTCGGCTTGCCGCGCGGCATGCGTCGGCGTGATCTGCTGGTGGCCGGTGTGATCGCCGGAACCGGATTTACGGTGGCTTTATTTGTTGCGGGTGAGGCTTTCAGTGACCCGGTCATCAAAGGGGCGGCCAAGATGGGTGCCATGCTCAGTATTCTGGCGGCGGCTATCGGGATGCTGCTGGGCAGGCTGGTCGGAGTAAGGAGAATACAGAAGTAATACAAAGGGCGCCTGGCCAGGCGCCCTCTTTTTTACTGCAGATTAGAAAACGGTTCGGACCCGGCTATTTCGTATCACACATCGAAATCAAGGCTTCCAGCAGGTTGGTGTTGGTCAGCAGTCCCACCAGCTTGTTGTTGCTGTCGGTCACGCACAACCCGTTAAGCTTGTTGTCGTGCATGATCTGGGCGGCCTGGCTGAGCGGAGCATCGGGGGTGATGGTCAGCGGATGCGGGTTCATCGCATCTTTGACGGTGGCCTTGGCCAGAATGTAATGCACCTCCCAGGTGTCCATGGATGTGGATTGACCGGGGGTGAAACTCCTGATCATCAGGTCTGTGATCAGTCCGCAGAATTTGCCGCTGCAGGTAACCGGCAGGCGTCGTATGTCCTTCTCCTTCATCAAGTGCATGGCCTCGATAATGGAAGCGTCAACTTCGATGGTATATGGATTACGTGTCATCCATTGTTCAACGGTTTGCATGAAATACCTCCGGTTATTTGAGCTTGTTGAGTGGAGAACTAAACTCCAAAAACTCATGGAACTCATAGAACTACATACCCAAAAACGCTTTCTTGACGTGATCGTTACTCAAAAGTTCGCTGCCGCTGCCGGACAGGACCACCCGGCCGGTCTCCAGCACATAGGCCCGGTTGGCGATCTTCAGGGATTGGAAGACATTCTGTTCCACCAGCAGGATCGTGACCCCCTGTTTGTTGATCTCCTGGATGATCTCGAAGATGATCTTGACAAATAATGGCGAAAGTCCCAGTGACGGTTCATCCAGCAGCAGCAGTTTCGGGTTGGCCATCAGCCCGCGGCCAATGGCCAGCATCTGTTGTTCGCCGCCGGACATGGTGCCGCCCAACTGTTTCTCGCGTTCCTTGAGACGCGGGAACATGCTGAAAACCCGTTCAACATTGGTTTCACGGTCAGGGCGGGCACTCTTTATGAAAGAACCCATGCGCAGGTTTTCCAGGACGGTCATCTCCGGGAATATCTTGCGTCCCTCCGGCACCTGGACCAGACCCCGCTCGACCACCTGGTGTGACTCCAGTCCCTTCAACTCCTCTCCCTGAAACGTGATGCTGCCGGACGTCTGCTTGACCAGTCGGGAAATATTCTTGAGGGTCGTGGATTTTCCGGCACCGTTGGCGCCGACCACGGTTACGATCTCGCCTTCGTTGACCTGAAGATCAATATTCCACAGTACCTGCATGTCGCCGTAACTGAAATTCAGTTTGTCTATAGTAAGCATGTAAACCCCCTGATTTTATTCGCTTCCCAGATAGGCGGCTATCACATCGGGATTGGAGACGATCTCCTGTGGTTCCCCTTCCGCCAGTTTTTCGCCGGAATTGAGCACCACGATGCGGTCGGAGATGCGCATGATGGCTTTCATGTCGTGTTCTATGACCATCTGGGTGATGCCCAGTTTGCGGATGTCCAGGATCAGCCGGATGATTTCCTCGCTCTCGGCCGGGTTGAGCCCCCCCATGACCTCGTCCAGCAGCAGCAGTTTGGGCTGTGTCGCCAGAACCCGAGCGACTTCCAGCTTCTTGCGTTCGCCGATCGGCAGGCCGCCGGCCAGGAAATCGGCCCGGTGATCCAATCGAACGACCCGGACCTGTTCCATGGCCAGCTCGCGGGCCTTCTTCAGTGAGTTGGTGCGACAGAGCGCGCCCACCATGACATTGTCCACCACGGTCATCTTGGCCAGCGGGCGCACCTTCTGCCAGGTGCGGGCCATTCCCAGCTTGCAGACCGCATCCGGCTGCAGCCCGTTCATGCGGCGTCCGTCAAAGATAACTTCTCCCTTGGAAGGAGGGTAGTAGCCGGTAATGCAGTTGAACAGGGTGGTTTTACCGGCACCGTTCGGGCCGATCAGACCCATAATCATGCCTTCTGACATCTCAAAGGAAACATCCGAGTTGGCGGCCAGACCGCCGAAAAATTTGCTGACATGTTTGATTTCCAGAATGGCCATCAGGCTTCACCCCTTTTTTTTTTGGCGGTCATTTTTCTGAAATAGCCTAAGACCCCGTCCGGCATGAAGAGAATGACCACCACCACCAGGATGCCGTAGATCAGGACATGGGCATGGGCCAGATGTTCCTTCAGGAAAATTCCGATTCCGGACTCCTCGCTGACCAGGCCGGAGTTTATCAGGCCCTGGGCGATGGCGTTGCTGCGTAGCGCTTCGGAGAGCGGCACCAGCACCAGCGATCCGATCACCGGCCCGAAAATGGTGCCGATGCCGCCGATGATGCTGATCAGGACGATCTGCACCGACAGGTCCAGCGGCAGTACCGTGGACGGGTCGATGAATTTTACGAAGATCGCGTAAAAACTGCCGGCCAGCGAGGTGAAGGCGGCCGAGATGACCAGGGCGCTGTTCTTCCAGAAGGTCAGGTTGATGCCCAGTGAATGGGCGGCGTCCTGATCCTCGCGGATGGCCTGGAAGTAGTAGCCCAGTTTGGAATTCTGCACCAGCCAGGTGACAGCGATAATCATCAGCGCCAGCACCAGGGCGATGTAGTAGTAGGGCACCTTGCTGGAAAAGTCGGTGATGACCGTCTGGCCGATCTTGAAGGCGGGCATATCGGTCAGCAGGATTCCTTCGGCGCCCTTGGTAAGATCGGTCAGGTTGAGGGCGGTGCCCCGCACGATCTCGGCCACGGCGATGGATGCCAGGACAAAATAGGGACCGCGCAGGCGAAAGCAGATCGACCCGATGATCAGCGCCAGGACAACCGAAGCGGCGATGCCGACCCACATGCCGTACCAGGGGGCGATCTCTTTGGTGGTCAGCAGTATCATGGTCGAGTAGGCGCCGGTACCGAAGTAGGCGGCATGACCGACCGAGTACTGCCCGGTATAACCGCCGATGATGTTCCAGCTCTGCCCCATCAGGGTGCTGAGAAAAAACAGGATCATCATGTGCAGGACATAGGGACTTTCAACGAACTGCGGGAAGGCGAACAGGGCCGCAATGACGGCCATGCCGAGCGAGACCTGTACGGCAGAAGCCCCCCGCTGTGAATGCAATGGATTGGTTGGTATCATTGTTTGAGGATCTCCGCTTACATGCGTGATTTGCCCATCAGGCCGGAAGGCTTGACGAGGAGTACCAGCAGAAATATGGAAAAGACGACCACGTCCTTCCAGTCGGACGAGATGGTGACGGCTGCCACCGATTCGACCAGGCCGATGATGATGCCGCCCAGCGTGGCGCCGACGATGCTGCCCATTCCGCCCAGTACGGTGATGACAAAGGCCTTCAGGGTAAAGGCGCTGCCCACCTGGGGGAAGATGTAGTAGGTCGGCGAGATCAGCGCTCCGGCGGTGCCGGCCATGGCGGAGCCGATGCCGAAGGAAAGGATCGACATCCATTTGACGTTGATCCCCATCAACTGGGCTGCTTCACGATCCTGGGCCGTGGCGCGGATGGCCTGGCCGGTGTCGGTCTTGAGCAGAAACCAGTACAGTCCGACGGTGATAGCGGCGGTGATCAGGAACGAAATCAGCAGCGGCTCGGAGATGGAAATCCCGGCAATGTTGAAGCTGGAGGATGAATAGGATGTGGTCAGAATCTTGTAATCGGAGGTAAAGGCCAGCATGGCCGTATTGCTCATGATCAAGCCCAGGCCGATGGTCAAAAGGATCTGGTTCTGGGGGAGCGTGCCCAGGATGCGGTTGATGAAGACCTTCTGCAGCAATGCCCCGAACAGGAACATGAGCGGCATCGTGATCAGCACCGACAGGAAGGGGTCGATGCCGAACAGGGTGAACAGGAAGTAGGTCATGTACATGCCGACCATCATGATGTCGCCGTGGGCGAAGTTGATTACCCGCATGACGCCGAAGATGATGGTCAGGCCGATACCGATCAGCGCATAGACGCCGCCGACCAGGATACCGCTGATAATGGACTGCATTAGGACGGAAAAGGTCATGGAAATCTCCGGGGTTAATTAATCCCCCTCCCTGACCCTCCCCCGCTGGGGGAGGGGACTATTCAAAAAGTCTCCCCCCAGCGGGGGGAGGTTGGAGGGGGGATGTTGTTACTTCCACTTGAACGGATAGACCGGCTTCTTGGTGGCGAACTTGGGCGGATAGATGGTCTCGTACCTGGCGCCCTGAACCTGTTGGACCAGCATCGGGTGGTTGTTCTGGTTGGTGAAGCCGGCGTAGTCGGCAAACTTGACTTCACCCATGATGCCGTTCCATTGTCCCGATTTCAAGGCGTTGCGGGTCTTGTCGCGGTCACCGCCGTTTTTGGAAGCGGTCTCGGCCATGATCATCATGGCTTCATAGGCGCAGGCGGCGTGGTAGGTCGGCTCTTTCTTGTACTTGGCGGTATAGCGCTTGGCAAAATCTGCGGCACCGGGCCAGTTTACGTCGTCGGTCCACTGGGTGCTGGACATGACCAGGTTGGATATTTCCTTCTGGGCCAGGAATTGTGCGGTGGTGAAGCCGGCCCCGCCGCCCAGGAATGCTTTGGGGGTCAGGCCGATCTCCTTGGACTGGCGCATGAGGGTGATGGCGTCAACCACGTAGGAGACCATGAAGACCAGGTCCGGGTTCTTGGATTTGATCTTGGAGAGCGTGGAACGGAAGTCGGGAGCGCCTTTCTGATATTTCTCGTCGGCCACTTCCTGGATGCCCAGCTTCTTGGCGTATTCCTTGGCGGTCTTGACGGTCGAGGTGCCGAAGTCGGTACTCTCATAGATGTAGGCAATGGTCTTGGGCTTGTCGATGGTCTGCACGGCGTCCATCAGTACCGAGGAGTAGACATCGGCCGGTGCGTTGAGGCGGAAGACATACTTGTAGCCCTTGCGGGTGATCTCTTCCTTGGCGGCGGCCGGGATCAGGATCGGTACCTTGTATTTGTCGGCCTGACTGGCGACGGCGCTGGAACAGGCCGAGGTGTAGGGTCCGACCACGCCGGCCACATTGTCACGGGTGGCCAGTTTCTCAAAAGCGGCCAGGGATTTCTCCGGTTTGCCGGTATCATCCTCTTTGGTCAGGTCGACTTCAATGCCTTTCTTCTTGAGGTCCTCGATGGCCATGGTAACGCCATTGGTCAGGTTCTCACCGATGGGGGCTTCGGCGCCTGTGATCGTGTTGATAAAACCGATTTTTACCTTGGCCGCCTGGGATACGCCCGGCAGGGCCAGTCCCACAACCAGCGCTGCTGCTGCAATCTTTCTGAACATTTTCAACCTCCTTGAAGTGTGATGTTGCACAAGAGCCAACTGCAATGTTTGATTCCGAGATATCGTTCTGTTTTAATGCAACGCCGGTGCCAACCGTATACGTACGCCTAAGCTGCTGATCCAACATCTTTAATTAGAGACTGCCGTAGATTTTGCCGTTTGAAAAATGCCGGGGTGGCTGAATTCGGCCAGAGGCGGTGGCGGATAACCGCCACTACCGGTAGGGAGAGGGAAGGTTTGCTGTGGAGTCGTTACGGTGATGTAAAGAAGCGAGTACTCAATTCTTCAAGCCCAAGCGAGTGCAATACCTCATGCAGGCGTTCGGTCGGACGGCGGCGCGGCAGGTCCTTGGATTCGGCGATGATCAGCTCGTTTTTCATCGAATGTTCCCAGCCCACCAGTTCGGTCACGTTGACCTGGTAGCCGTGCGCCTCCAGCTGCAGGCAGCGCAGTACATTGGTGACGTGGCTGCCGAATTCGCGGGTGTGCAGCGGGTGCCGCCAGATCTCGGTCAGGCTGCTGCCGGCCAGGACCTTGCCCTTGTTTTTGCGCAGCACCGCCGCCACTTCGGCCTGGCAGCAGGGCACCAGCACGATGAAGCGGGCCTGTTTCTTCAGGGCAAAATGGATGGCATCGTCGCTGGCCGTATTGCAGGCATGCAGGGCCGTTACAACATCAATCGTTGCCGGCAGGGCGGGGGATGTAATGGATTCCGCCACCGACAGGTTCAAAAACGACATGCCGGGGAAGTTGAGCCGCTGCGCCAAAGCCCTGGATTTTTCCACAAGTTCATCGCGGGTTTCGATGCCGAAGATCCGCGAACCGCTCTCCTGCCCCTTGAAAAACAGGTCGTAGAGGATGAAGCCCAGATAGGATTTGCCGGCCCCGTGATCCACCAGAGTGATAGCGGGGTGGTCCAGTTGGACCTGTTTCAGCAGCGGTTCAATGAACTGGTAGAGATGGTTGACCTGTTTCAGTTTGCGCCGGCTGTCCTGATTCAGTTTGCCGTCGCGGGTCAGGATGTGCAGCTCTTTCAGCAGCTCAATGGATTGTTCCGGTTTTATATCGTGTTTTTCCGGCATTAATTAAGTTTCCTTTCTGTCACTGCCTGCGTTGCCAGCAGCGCTTTTATTCTCAATGCCCTGCCAAATTTCCCCACAGCTCTTTCAGGCGTTTGTCGCGGCCGCATCCGCTGCGGTAGTACTTGTAGCGCAGCGGGTTCTTTTTGTAGTAGTGCTGGTGGTATTCCTCGGCCGGGTAAAACTCGGTGGCCGCCACGATTTCGGTGACGACCGCTTCCTTGAAGATTCTGCTCTTGTCCAGCGCCGTTTTTGATTGCTGGGCTGACTTTTGCTGCTCCATATTATGGTAGAAAATTCCGGAACGATACTGATGGCCGCTGTCGCAGAACTGGCGGTCCCTGGCGGTGGGGTCGATGTTGTGCCAGAACACCTCCAGCAGCCTGCTGTAGGTGACTTTGGTCGGGTCGTAGACGATCTGCACCGCTTCGGCATGGCCGGTTCCGCCGGCGGAGACCTGTTCATAGGTAGGCTTTTTGACGCTGCCGCCGGTATAGCCGACGGTGACGGAAATGACGCCATTCAAGCTGTCGAAGGGTGCTTCCATGCACCAGAAACAGCCCCCGGCAAAGGTGGCCTTCTCCACTGCTGCCGCTGCAGCCGTGCTGCCCAGCATGGTCAGCAGCAGGCCTAATGTAACCAGTATCTTGCGCATGACATGCCTCCTATAAGCCGTATTTATCCATCTTGTAGCGCAGTGTGCCGCGGGGGATCTTCAGCATGCTGGCGGTCTGCAGGACGTTGCCCCTGGTCTGTTTCAGCGCCCGGCTGATGATGCTCTTCTCGAAGTCGATCACGGCCTCTTCCAGCCCCTGGTCGGCGGGCAGCATAGCTGCTTTTGATCCAGGCTGGCCGGCGGTTGGCGCTGAAGCGGGCGCAGGGGATATGCCCCGGATTTCGGGCGGCAGGTATTCGGGCAGCAGGGCCGGGCCCTGTTTCATGATACAGATGCGCTCGATGACGTTTCTGACTTCGCGGATGTTGCCGGGCCAGGCATACTGCTTCATCAGTTCGACGGCCTCGCTTGAGACTTCGCGGAAATCACGACCGAAGGAGCGGCTGAAGCTGTCCAGAAAGTAGGCGGCCAGAGCGGGTATGTCGTCGGTGCGTTCCCGCAGCGGCGGTATATGGATCGGGAAAACGTTCAACCGGTAGAAGAGATCCTCGCGAAAGCTTCCGCCTGCGATCTTGTCCTGCAGATTGCGATTGGTGGCCGCGATCACCCGCACATCGATGGCGATATCCTTGAGACCCCCCACACGGCGGATGGTGCGCTCCTGCAGCACGCGCAGCAGTTTGGCCTGCATGCTCATATCCATCTCGCCGATTTCATCCAGAAAGATAGTGCCGTGGTGCGCTTCTTCGAACAGGCCCGGCTTGCGGCTGGTGGCGTTGGTAAAGGCGCCCTTCTCGTGGCCGAAAAGTTCGCTTTCCAGCAGATTGGCCGGCAGTGAGGCGCAGTTGATGCCGACGAAGGCGGCCTCCCGGCGGTCGGACAGGTTGTGGATGCCGCGCGCCACCAATTCCTTGCCGGTGCCGGATTCGCCGGTGATCAATACGGTGGAGGAGGGGATGCGGGCGATCTCGCGCACCTGCGAAACCACTTCGTCGAAGGCGCTGCTGGCTCCGATCATCGGGAAACGCCCCGGCAGGAATACGTCGGTGCGTTTCAGGTTGCGCACTTCGCGCTTGAGGGTCTGGGTCTGCAGCGCGAGTTTGACGATGACCCGCAGTGCATCGGCCTTGAATGGTTTTTTCATGTAGTGAAAGGCGCCCAGTTTGAGTGCGTCCACGGCGCTCTCCACCGAACCGTAGCCGGTGATGATGATCACCAGCAGTTCCGGGTCGATATCCTTGAGGGCCTTGAGCACATCGATACCGTTTTCCGTTCCCAGGTTGAGGTCAAGCAGGGCCAGATCGATTTCGTTCGCCAGCACCACTTCCCGTGCCTGGCTGCCCGATGCGGCCGAGCAGACCTGATAGCCTTCACCGCCCAGGATGCGCTCTACGTTCTCGCAGATAAAGGATTCATCGTCGATGATCAGAATTTTTTCCATGGTAAATGTAACCCTTCTTTTAATTTCTCACATCCGCAAAACAGGCCATCACGACAACGGCACTGAACTCCCGGACCCTTGGCAAATCTTCGCCGCTCAGTTTGGCGAGGCTATCGGTAAATGTATCGGATATGCGGAATTCCATCAGGTCACTCGTCTTCCTTCTTTAGCTGCTTTCGTTTTACCGCCTCCGGAATCTCCTTGAAATTCTCTCTGCTGGAGACCCGGCGGCCCGACTTCTTCTCCAGGTCGCGCCTGGCGCTTCCGGCAACAGAGCCACCCTCCATGGCAGCCTCAAGATTCTTTCCATACCCCTGTGCATCCTTGTTGCGGGCAATTTCAGTGGTTGAAGCCTCCCCCAGCATGGTGAAGATCAATTCCAGATCGGTCATATGGTCACGCAGGTTGTCGCCACGTTTATCCAGCTTCTTGAAGTCTCTGTATTCAGAAGGGGACATGCCGAAGGTTGCCCGGCTGATCTCGGCGGTAAGGATTGCATACTCAAGCTGTTCCTTGACGCCCCGCTTTTTCCATTCATCAGTCAGCTCGTCCCGGATGGCAATGCCGCGCACCCGCTTCTCGATCCACTCTTCACTGTAACCTTTTGCCTTGTACAGCTCGCGCATCCGCTTCGCTGCAAGCTCGGGGTTTTCTATCTCCTCAAGGCGCTCATAACCTACCTTTGCAAGCCAGAGCTTAAACGGTTCAGCCTTGGGCGAGGGAATGGACTGGATGAGCCGCAACAACTGCTCTGTTTCGGCTACGTCGGTCAGATAATACTTGCCATCTGCTGCCTGCAATTTCAGTTGACTACAATTTGTAGTCAACTGGCTTCCTTCCTTCTTCAGACGCGTTTTTAGAACACTCCAGTATTTTCTGGGATTGGGGCTATCGGTCAGCACCCCAACCACATCAACAATCGAGAAATACCATTTATGATCTTCCTCACTCCATATTGAGCGAATCTGTTTGGATTCAAAGAGTTTAATATTGCTCATGACGTCACCCGAAACACTTTCATTACCTCATCCCCCAGATGGTTGATAACCGCAGGTCGCTGCTGGCCCGTACCGACCAGAAGTTCTTGTCCCTGGTCTTGTCGAGCTTGTGGAAACTCATGCCCGGATTGGCCGGGTTCAGT
>JACMKN010000162.1 GCA_014380135.1 Deltaproteobacteria bacterium | reverse complement strand
TCGGCATGATTGCTTGCAGCGCCTGTTTCACAGTCGTGTTGTCGGCGGCGTTGATGCCGCTGCCAAGTACATTGCTTTTCTGGCCGCTGGGCAGGGTCTTGTAAAAACTGAGCGGTGTCTCGGGGGGGGGCTGGCTGCCGATGGGAGTAGAAGAACCATCCGCCTGCTGGTTCTGAGGTTCTGCAGTAGTCTGTGGCGCGACCGGTTGGGGTTTCGGAGCCAGCGGTTTAACGACAGAGTCCGCTTGGGGCGAATTTTCCAGACTTTGTTGCTCCATTGCAGCCTGGAAGCCTTTTTTGGAATCACGTTGCGACAGCATCCAGCCGCTTCCGAATCCAATTGCAAGCGAGATCACTGCGGTGATGATAATGGCCGGGAGCAGTGGACTGGATTCTTTCCTCGTGCGGTTGCTGCCGGCCTGGGGAGTAATATATGATTTTTTGGGTTCACTGTAATCAATCCGCATAATGCCTCCGCTACATCCTTTCCGGTGCAGATATACCCAGAATTGAAAGGGCGTTCTTCAGGGTCTGGGCGGTTCGCTTCAGCAGATACAGCCTCGCTGCCGTAAGCGCAGACTCTTCAGAGATGACGCGGTTTTTGTTATAAAAACTGTGGAAACAGCTGGCCAACTCCGTCAGGTAGTAGGTCAGACGGTGCGGCTCAAAATGCACAGCACAGTCATCGATTGTATCGGGCAGCGCTGTCATGATTTTGATCAACTGCAGCTCTTCCGGTGTTGACAGCAGTGCCAGGTCATCCGCTGACGGCTTGTCCGGCGCAAGGAAACCTTTTTCGGCGGCATTTTCAAAGATGCTGCAGATGCGGGCATGGGCGTATTGCACGTAGTAGACCGGGTTTTCGTTGGTCTGCTGTTTGGCCAGGTCGATGTCGAATACCAGTTGTGCGTCCGGTTTGCGCATGATGAAGAAGAAACGGGTTGCATCGCGGCCGACTTCGTCAATCAGGTCGCGCAGGGTGACATAACTGCCGGCCCGTTTGGATATCTTGACCTCTTCACCGCCGCGCATGACCGTGACCATCTGGTGCAGTACGTATTCCGGCCATTCCTTGGGAATGCCGATGTCAAGAGCCTGAAGTCCGGCCCGGACGCGGGTGATGGTGCTGTGGTGGTCTGAACCCTGTTCGTTGATTACACGGGTAAAGCCCCGTTCCCACTTGGCCTGGTGATAGGCAATATCCGGAACAAAGTAGGTATAGCCGCCGTCACCTTTGCGCATGACGCGGTCCTTGTCATCGCCGAAATCCGTTGTGCGCAGCCAGAGAGCGCCGTCCAGTTCGTAGGTATGCCCATTGGCGATCAACTTGTTGACAACGGCCTCTACGCGCCCCTCGCTGTAGAGTCCCGATTCGAGGGTGTAGACGTCGAAGCGCACGTCGAAGGCGGCCAGGTCGAGATCCTGCTCGCGGCGCAACCAGGCTACGGCAAAGCTGCGGATGGCGTCCAGGTTTTCCGAATCACCATCGGCAACGGTGTGCTGGTCGCTGGCCTCGACCGATTCGCGGGCCAGATAGGCGCGGGCCACATCCTTGATATATTCCCCCTGATAGCTGTCGGCGGGCCAGCGGGGATCATCCGGTTCGATGCCGAGGCAGCGTGACTGCACAGAAAGAGCCAGATTGCTGATCTGGACACCGGCGTCGTTGTAGTAAAACTCGCGCGTGACGTCCCAGCCCGAAGCGTCCAGGATGCGGCAGAGTGTATCGCCGATGGCGGCCCCGCGGCCATGGCCTATATGCAGCGGCCCGGTCGGGTTGGCGCTGACAAATTCCACCTGCACCTTTTTTCCGCCGCCGGTTGTCGTGCGTCCAAAGTTATCGCCCTGGGACGCTATCTCCAGCAGGCTGGATTGCCATGCTGCGGCAGAGACAAAAAAGTTTATGAAACCGGGACCGGCTATCTCGGTTTTGGCCAGCAGGCCATTACCATCCCCCAGTCGCCCGATCAGGATTTCCGCCACCTGGCGCGGCGCCTTGCGCTCGCCCTTGGCCATCTGCATGGCGATATTGCAAGAAAAATCTCCGTGCTCCGGGTTGGCCGGGGTTCCGATGATGATGGCTGGAAACTGAGTCGTACTCAATTCCTGGGCGGCGAGGGCGGCATTCAGCGAGGATTCAACCAGTTCGGCTATTCTTTTTCGCATCATTTTATTTGCTGTTCTTTCTTATGGGTGTGGTTGTCGGTGTCATCGTGTTTATGATGCTGACATCTCTGGAGAAATCGGGGCATCTGGCACCGCCGTCGGGGATGCAGGAACGTTTTGCACAATCTTCGCGCCAGGCGCAGACTGCGCGGTTGTGTCGTGGCATATTGTATGTCCTGAAAAAATCAGGGTTGTTTCTTCTCTTGCGGGAACTGGTAGATGACTTCGTTGCTTCGCACCAGGCCGAAGTCCTTGCGGGCAATGCTTTCGAGGTAGCGGCGGTCGGATTTCAGGGCAACAATCTCGTATTTCAGCTTTTCATTTTCAGCTTTGCTGTCGGCCAGGTGGGCGTCTATCTTGTTTTTGTCCTGCTTCAGCTCGAAAATACGCAACAGGCCTTTGTCACCGAATACGGTGAAAAATAGAATGAATGCCAGGCACCCCGCCGGGATGAGGTACATTCTTTTCTGAAGGGGAAAATTCAATTGCTTACCCTTTTACTGATCGTGATGCAAAATAATCAACAGTCAGGCCGAGTCCGGTTTCGAGATCGATCAACGGCGTCCAGTTCAACTTTTCAGCAGCCAGGGAAATATTCGGCTGGCGCTGCTTCGGGTCGTCCTGGGGCAGCGGATTGAAGATGATCTTCGACCGTGATTTAGTTATTGTAATGATTTTCTCGGCAAACTCAAGGATGGTGTTTTCAACCGGGTTGCCCAGGTTGACCGGTCCGATGAAACCATCGCACTCCATCATGCGGATCATGCCCTCCACCAGGTCATCCACATAGCAGAATGAGCGGGTCTGGGAGCCATCTCCGTAAACGGTGATATCCTGATTTCGCTGCGCCTGCAGGATGAAGTTTGAGACCACCCGGCCGTCGTTTTCGGCCATGCGCGGGCCGTAGGTGTTGAAGATGCGGATAATGCGGATGTCCACGCCGTTCTGGCGGTGATAATCCATCATCAGCGTCTCGGCTACCCGTTTGCCCTCATCGTAGCAGCTGCGGATGCCGATCGGGTTGACGTTGCCCCAGTAATCTTCCGTCTGGGGATGGATCTGGGGGTCGCCGTAGACCTCCGAGGTGGAAGCCTGCAGGATGCGGGCCTTGACCCGTTTGGCCATGCCCAGCATGTTGATCATGCCCATCACGCTGGTCTTGACTGTTTTGACCGGGTTGTACTGGTAATGCACCGGCGAGGCGGGGCAGGCCAGGTTGTAGATTCGATCAACTTCCAGCAGGATCGGTTCCACGATGTCGTGGCGGATCAGTTCGAAGCGATGGTTGTCCATCAGGTGAATGATGTTGTCCTTGCTGCCGGTGAACAGGTTGTCCAGGCAGATCACGTCGTGACCTTCGTTCAACAGCCGTTCGCAGAGGTGTGAACCGATGAATCCGGCGCCGCCGGTGACGAGGATGCGCATGCTATTTCACCTCGCAGATGCCGCCGCTGCAGCGTCCCAGCGGGATGTAGCTGAAGCCGTTAGCTGCCATGCGGTCCGGTTTGTAGAGGTTGCGCCCATCCACGATCGTCGGGGAGCGCAGGGCCGCCTTGATGCGGTCGAAGTCCGGATTGCGGTATTCGTTCCAGTCGGTGATGATCGCCAGTGCATCGGCTCCGTCCAGGATGGAATACTGGTTGCTGCTGTATTCTATGCGGTCGCCGAAGTATTTTCTGGCCTCCTGAATCGCTTCCGGGTCGTGGGCACGTACAGTGGCGCCGGCCTCCAGCAGGCGTTCGATGATGGTCAGAGAGGGAGCCTCGCGCATGTCGTCGGTGCGGGGTTTGAAAGAAAGTCCCCAGCAGGCGACGGTACGGCCGGTCAGCGGCTTTTCTTCATCGGGCGAACTCAAAACCTTGATCAGTTTATCGGCCAGAACCTCTTTCTGCAGCTCGTTCACCTCCTCGACCGCCTTCAGCAGCCGAAAGTCATAGCCGCATTCCTCGGCGGTCTTGACCAGCGCCTTGACATCCTTGGGAAAACAGGAACCGCCGTAGCCGGGTCCGGGAAAGAGGAAGTCGTAGCCGATGCGGGAGTCGGAGCCGATGCCCTCGCGAACGGCGGCCACGTCGGCCCCCATACGCTCGCACAGACACGCGATCTGGTTCATGAACGAGATGCGGGTGGCCAGCATGGCGTTGGCGGCGTATTTGGTCATCTCGGCACTGTGGATATCCATCACGATCATGCGGTTCTGCTTGCGCATGAAGGGATCGTAGAGTTCCTTCATGATCTCGGCGGTGCGTACATTGTCGGTGCCGATCACGACCCGGTCAGGTTTCATGAAGTCGTCGATGGCGGCCCCTTCTTTGAGGAACTCCGGGTTGGAAACTACGTCAAACTCCAGATCGACTCCGCGGGCGGTCAGCTCTTCCTGGACAGCAACCCGAACCTTGTCGGCGGTGCCGACCGGGACGGTTGATTTGTCGACGATGATTTTGAAGCCGTTCATTGCCCGACCGATGTCGCGGGCCACACCCAGTACGTATTTCAGGTCGGCGGAGCCGTCTTCGCCGGGCGGGGTGCCGACGGCGATGAAACAGACCAGCGACGCCTGGACCGCTTCGGTCATTTCGGTGGTAAAGGAGAGGCGCCCCTCGGCCTGATTGCGCAGTACCATTTCCTTCAGACCCGGTTCATAGATCGGGATGATGCCCTGTTTGAGGCCTTCTATTTTGGCGTTGTCAACGTCGACGGCGATGACACTGTTGCCGCTTTCAGCGAAACAGGCGGCTGCCACCAAGCCGACGTAGCCGGCTCCGAAGATACAAATTTTCATTTAGTGCTCCAAGGGGAAAATAATTGAATATTCATAACACAATATACGCTTGTAATTCCAGTATTTTTCCTATAATTCAGTGCTATTTCTCAGCTTCAGAGCTGCACTGTAAGCCTCGCTTCGTGATACTCCCGTGATTTCAGATGCTTTTTTGGCGGCATCCTTGATCGATATCAGATCATCCTGCATCAGCCGCCGGAGTGTATCCTCCAGTGACACCGTCTCAGACGGGATTTTCTCACCGGGCGGTATCATAATGACAATCTCGCCGCGCACCTTGCCCCGGGACACCGCTTCCAGCACTTCCGTCACATTTCCCCGAATCAGTTCCTCGTAAATTTTGGTCAGTTCGCGTGCCACTACCACCTGACGTTCTCCCAGTACCTCGCGGATGTCCAGCAGGGTCTCCTCCAGGCGATGGGGAGCCTCATACAGCACCAGCGTGCCGGGCAGGCTGGACATCTCTGTCAGAAACGTGCGGCGCTTTCCCTGCCGTGAGGGTGGAAAACCGGCAAAGGTAAAGGTGTCAGTCGGCAGCCCGGAGGCCGACAGGGCCGCCACGGCAGCACATGCGCCCGGGATCGGAATTACCGGGATTCCTTCTGCCACGGCGTCCCGCACCAGCTGATAACCCGGGTCGGATACGCAGGGGGTGCCGGCGTCGGAGATCAGTGCCACCGATTTTCCCTGGCGCAGCGTATTCAGGATGCGCTCACCCTTGAACTGCTGGTTGTGGTCAAAGTAGGAGGTCATGGACTTGGATATGCCGAAGTGGGACAGCAGCTTGAGGGAGTGGCGGGTATCCTCGGCCGCTATCAGATCGACCTCGCCCAGTATGCGCACGGCCCGGTAGGTCATGTCTTCCAGGTTGCCGATCGGGGTGGCTACTATGTACAGGGTGGCGGTTGTCATCAGCGTTGCGCCAGGGCCAGTTTCAGCGCCAGCCCGGCAAATATGGCTGCGGCCGCGCGATTGAGAACTTTCTGGGCAAAGGCGGATTGCCGGAAACGCTCTCCCAGTGTCCCGGCCAGGATGCTGATCAGACCGAATACGATGAACGTGGCGACAATGAAGACGCCACCCAGCAGCGCCAGCTGCAACGACAATGAACCTTGGGACGGATCGGCAAACTGCGGCAGAAAGGCCAGGAAGAAGATGGATACCTTGGGGTTGCTGATATTCATTATTATACCGCGTCGATAAAGGGCGACTGGGCTCATCCTCTCCAAAGGCGCTGCAGGATTGCCCGCGGAGCCGGCCCGGAAGGCCTGCCAGGCCAGGTACAGCAGATATGCCGCCCCGGCAAACTTCAGCAGGGTGAAAGCCGCTGCCGACGCCATGAAAAGCGCAGCCAGTCCGAAGGTCACCGCCGCCGTATGGAAGAGAAGTCCGCTGCAGAGCCCCAGTGTAACCAGCAGACCGGCTTTGCGTCCATGCTGTACAGATTGGGTCATGACGAACAGATTGTCCGGACCGGGGGAGAGTGCCAACAGGATCGAGGTGGTAAAAAACATGAGGAGTATCTTGGATTCGATCATCGTACATTCCTGCGGTTGAGTTATTCAAGAGGCGGCAGCGCTTCGATAGCTGCTGTAATTTCCACTGTAATGGTGTACAAGGGATTACCATTGGCTGTCAAGCCTGATGGCTGAAATAATTCAAATTTTGCAGATGGTTGCAGCGACAGAGGCTAGCATATGACCAGAATCACGCTCAACAAAAACGAAGACCGGCGCATCAAGTCTGGCCATCCCTGGGTGTTCAGCAACGAAATCCGCGAGGTGACCGGCGAACGGACCGCCGGAATTGCGGCCGAACTGTACGATGCCTCCGGCGGATTGATCGGCGTTGGTCACTACAACCCGCATTCGCTGATCGCCTTCCGGCTGGTTTCGCGGAAAAGGGAGGATATTGATTCGGTGGCATTCTTCGAGCAGCGCATCGCCGCCGCACTTGCCCACCGGAAGGCACTCTATCCGACCATGGGCACCTTTCGCGCAGTCTACGGCGAGAGCGATTTTATGCCGGGACTGGTGGTGGATAAATACGCCGACTGCCTGTCGCTGCAGCTGCTTTCGGCCGGGATGGATAGCCGGCGCGAACAGATCGTGGAGGCACTGAAGAGGTTGTTGGCCCCGACCGGCATCCTTGCCCGCAATGATGTGGGTGTACGGAGCCTGGAAGGACTGGCCGAGAAGATCGAGCTGTTGCAGGGTGAGATACCGGAAACGGTCGAGATGGAGGAAAACGGGCTGCGCTTCACCGTGAATCTGAGGGCAGGGCAGAAGACCGGCGGTTTTCTGGATCAGAAACAGAACCATCTGCTGCTGCGGGAGATCTGCGCCGGAAAGAGTGTGCTTGATTGTTTCTGCTACACCGGCAGCTGGGGCGTGCATGCCGCCTCGTTTGGAGCCAGGTCGGCCCTGGGGATCGATATCTCGGCCAAGGCGGTGGTCCAGGCGGCCGGCAATGCCCGGCTGAACAAAGTGCTTGATCGGGTACGCTTCGAGGAGTGCGATGCTTTCGAACGGTTGCGCTCGCTGCAGCAGGAAGGGCAGCGTTTCGATGTGGTGGTGATGGACCCGCCCGCCTTCGTCAAGAGCCGCAAAAACATCGCCGAAGCCACCAAAGGCTATCTGACCATCAATCGCCGGGCACTGGAACTGCTGCAGCCGGGCGGCTACCTGATCACTTGTTCCTGCTCGTACCACATGGGGCGCGAAGCGTTCCGCGACATGCTGGTTCAGGCCGCCCGCCTGGCGAAGCGTGAGGTGCGGCTGGTGCAGACCTGTTCGCAGGCCCCGGATCACCCGGTGCTGCTGTCATTCCCCGAGTCGGAATATCTGAAATGCTTTGTACTGCAGGTGGTGTGAGCTGCAGGTGAGGCATTTATGTTTCAATGTTCTTTCCATTGACATAAACATACAAAGAGGGCTAAAAACGTAAACATCAACGAAAAGGCACAGCACGGGCAACCGTGTGTCGCAAAGCTACCATCCCACCGGGATAGAGGGGTTGTCGAAATGAACTCAAAATCTGCACATAATTTGAACGCCTGAACAGGGACACATGTCCCCGTCAGGCGTTTTTGTTTTTAGCGCACATCTTACTGGAGGTATATGACATGAACAATCAATACGTGAAAGCCATGTTTATTTGCGGTGCAATTCTTCTGTGGACTTCATTGTGCCTGGCATCGGGTGGCAGGGTTTCTTATTCGGACGGTCAACCGGTGGTGGGGGCCGAGGTGCATGTACACCAGCAGGAGGTGGACAAATACCAACTGACAACAGATGGCAATGGCCGCTTCACCCTGCCGACCATGGATTTTCTGGATGCCTTCGTGCAGATCAAGGCTCCGGACGGCAAGGACTTTGCCACGGTTAACCTGCCGGTCAAGGTGTTCGAGTCCGGTGAAGTGGCGGTTGTGCTGCAGCCGAAGAGGTGATGCTGATCTACACAAATCCCAATTCAACCCGTTTGCCGAACACTCGGGCAATTTTTCCCAGGGTTTTGATAGTAGGGTTGGCTTTGCGGGGGTTCTCAAGACGTTGATAGACCTGATAGGAAATGTTGAGTTGTCGTGCCACTTCCGATTGTGGCCGATCAGCACGCAGGGAGCGCAGCATGATGGCAACAGCGATATGGGGAGCGACGGGTATGTTGAATATCTCAACACCTGAAAGATCAGAGGATACTGGAATGGAAAAGTTACGCTCGAAATCAGATTCGATGCAGCCATTCAGAGCTTCTTCAGCGTTGTGGAGAGCCTCTTCAATCGTGGCTCCAAATGTCATGATGTTCTCAAAATCAGGGAAAGTGACCAGATAACTATTGTCCTGTTTTTCTATCTGAGCCGGATACGCCAACATGATTGTTACTCCTTTATTCCAGCCTGTTTCAGGATGCCGTGGACAAGCCCTTTGGGCAGGTCGGTTGAACCATGAACAGTGAATGGGGATTGAGCGGCAACCTTCGCGGATCATGATGTGATGGCTGCCGGAAATGCGATCAAGCAGCCAGCCATGTTCTTCCAGTTTTCGTTTGAGCTGTTTGCCGGTCATGTATAAAGTTTATACAGCATATATGATGTATGTCAAGATATAACGCCACCCACCGGGAGGTATTTGATTTGAATTCGAATATGACGAGTGTGGGGCTTGTTCTGGTGGAAACACTGCTTAATACCTCGGCCTTTGGAAGGGAATACGGTGGTGGCTGATGCCGGGCGGCCGATCACATTCATGGCCATGGCCAGTCAATCCCTGGTTAATTCCATCATGAGCGATGCTGTTCAAGCACCGGCAGCGGCACGGTCCTCAGCAGCACCACTGCCAGCGGAACGTTTGACGACATCCACTGTCCCGGCACCCGCTGCAGCACGGACAATCCGGCAGGAAGTCAAGTCACTCTGACCGCTGCACCTGGCTCGACCTCAACCTTTGATGGCTGGGACGGCGATTGTACAGCAGCACCGTGCAGCTTGATCATGGATGCTGCCAAGTCGGTATCCGCAACCTTCACCCTGGCGCCTGTGGCTAAGAATGTAACCAAACCCAAATCACACACTGTCCTTGCAGCAGCCTTGTTTGAAGCCGAGTCTGGCAACGAGATCGACGTGTTGGATACTCAAATAGACGGCTTGTTTACGCTGAACACCGGCATCCTGCTGAGTGGCGGCTGGAATGCAGGCTTCACAGGCAAAAGCGGTATGAAGACCGTCCTGAATGGCGGTCTCACCATCCAAAGCGGAGCATCGACCGCGAATACGCTGGACGTGATGGGGCAACTGATCATCAAGGCTGGGAGTTTGACGGTTGACGGCATAAGTTTGAAGCCGTAAGATCTGGGTTGTGTGCATTGACTGTATTAATTGGTGGTTTTGCAAATCATACGCAAAGGAATTACGCCATGATCAAAGGAAGTGAAATACGTCGTGCAGATCATTATATTGAACGCATTTTTGTCGATCACTGGACTCCACGCGCCATATCGGGCTGCATCGGTGACCTTCCTGAACAACTGCAGGCACGGGAAACGCCCAGCGACCGGAAACCGATGCTACAGAGCCTCTGCGAAGGCCCGTTCTCCCCGTGACAGGTAAAATCCCCATGCCACCGCGTACATTTGTCATCGGTGATATTCACGGCTGTGCCGCCACTCTGCGGCAACTGGTCGAAGTCTCTCTTCGACCTGTTGCCACCGACCGCATCTACCTGCTGGGTGACCTGATCGACCGGGGACCGGACAGCAAGGGTGTGCTGGATTTCATCTTCGAACTCCGGGAGCGCGGGCTGTCTGTCAGCAGCGTTCGCGGCAACCACGAGGAAATGTTCCTGCAGGCCTGTGGTGACAATAACTTGGACCTGTGGACCGCCAATGGTGGCCAGGCCGCCCTCTCCAGTTTCCAGGCCGACGGTCCCGGCGACATTCCACCCATCTACCGAGAATTTCTGGACTCTCTCCCGCACTACATCCTGCTTGACGACTTCGTCATCGTTCATGCCGGGCTCAATTTCGACCTGCCCAACCCCTTCGACGACACCAGCGCCATGCTCTGGACTCGCTCCCACTTTGTTGACAGGCAACGCATCGGCGGCCGGCGACTGATCTGCGGCCACACGCTGGTACCACGCAGCCGGCTCGAAGCGTCACTGAACAGTAGCAAGATCATGCTCGACAACGGTTGTGCCTTAGGACGACAACCCGAGATGGGGAGTCTGGCGGCGCTGGAGTTGGGGAGCATGACGGTGCATTATCAGGAAAACATTGATCGTTAGACTTCTCAGAAAACAAATTATTCCATTTCCATATCAAAGCGCCCTCTTCGTTGGTTCGTCTTCGGCTCCTCAACATACTGTTTGTATGCCTTCGTCGCCTCAATCCTCACCGCCTTGAGGGCATCTCTGATCTGAAATTGGAATGACATGGCTGGCAATACCGAACAAAGATATGAACAAATTATAAATTTGATTGATAACTTGTACCGATATTACCCCGATCTACAGCTCCCACACCGTCAATTCAGCCACAGTGTGCTGAAACTTTCTCCTGGTTTCGCGAATCACGAACGGCACATCGCGTGGTTCGCCCAGCAGGCGTAAGTGCGGCGCCAGCGCCTCCTTCAGGCCATCCAGGGTCCAGACCGGTTCGCCCGCCTCGCGGTAACCCCCCAGCCACTCCTCTTTTTTGGTGTACTCTTCCAGCCAGGTATAGGGTGAGGTGATCACCAACAGTCCTCCCGGATTGATGCGCTCATGAATCATGGTCAGGAACTTGCGGGGCGAGTAGAGCCGGTCGATCAGGTTGGCCGCCAGCACCAGGTCGTAGCCGCTGAACTTTTCCGGCAGATTGCAGGCATCGGCCTGGGAGAAGTGCACACGATCGCGCTGCGCATCCAGTCCCAGTTCCGTGAGACTGATCTCGTGGAACGAGACGATCTCGCCCTCCTCGGGCAAGGCGTAACGCAGATAGCCCTCATCGCGCATGCGGGTCGCCAGACGGAAGAAACGGGTCGAGAAGTCCAGGCCGGTTACCTGTTCAAAGCCGCCCCGGGCCAGTTCGAAGGCCGCCCGGCCGACGGCACAGCCCAGATCCAGTGCGCGCCCTTTCATGCGGCCCTGCATGGCCGCCAGCGCGATGTCGGCACAGGTTGCGGCGAAGTTGGGTACCCCGAAGTGCTGCGGACCGTAATGGGCATCGCAGTATTGAGAGGCCAGGGTGTCGGTTTCGTACTGGTCCTGATGGATTTCAAGCGCTGCGGCGCTTTCCACATAGCGGAAACCGGCATGCTGGAAGAAGTGCCGCCGGAAGGCGTGTCTGGAATCCCTTGTCGCTTCGTTGCCGGTGGAGATCCAGGAACCGCCCTTGATCAGGTTGTGGCGGGTGTCGAAGGTCGGGGTGGAGAAGTCGTCGTACCAGGGGTGGATCCGGAAACCGTGCAAGGGGTAGATCGGCGTTTCGGTCCATTGCCAGACGTTGCCCAGCACGTCGAAAAAATCGCCGGTTTTAAACTTGTCGATCGGGCAGGAAGAACTCCAGTATTCCAGGTTGATGTTGCCGGGCGCCTTGTCCCACCAGGGCTGGTCCGGGATCTCGCAGATATCCCGCAAGCGGTTCCACTCGTCCTCGCTCGGCAAGCGGATCGGTGTGCCGGTCTTGGCCGCCTTCCAGTTGCAGAAGGCTTTGGCCTCCAGATAGTTGACCTCTGCCGGCCAGTTCCAGGGCAGGTCGATTTCGCTGGCCATCGTGCGCAGCTTCCAGCCGTCGCCGTTCCTGATCCAGAACAGGGGCTGATCGGCCTGTTTGAACTCGCGCCAGTTCCAGCCCTCCTCACTCCACCACTGCCGGTCGCGGTAGCCGTCGGCCTGGACAAACTCCAAATACTCACGATTGGAGACCAGATACTGGGCCGCCTTGAAATCCGGCAGCTCGGCCTCGTGCAGCCCGTATTCGTTGTCCCAGCCATAGAGCGGGTGTCCGTCATGCTTGCCAAGAACAACCTTTCCGCCCGGCACCGGCAGCAGTTCATTGGCCGGCGGTTCGCCCGCCTCCCTGCAGATATCCCAGAAGGGGAGCTGCTGCACCTGATCGATGGGGAGCTGGCGGATCAGCACAGAGGAGGTCTCCAGGTGGATGTGCTCGTGCTCGATCCCCATTATGATCCCCCACCAGGGCGATTCCCAGGTGATCGGCAGGGTCAGAGGAAGAGTGCGGATCAGACTGTCCACCAGCTCGCGGACCCGGTCGCGGTACTCCTTGACCTGCCTGCGGGTGGGCCAGTCGTAGTGGCGCTCGTCCAGGTCGTCCCAGGACATCTCATCCACTCCCACGGCGAACATCGCTTCATACTTCGGGTTGACGCGCTGATCGATTACGCGGGCGATGGTCAGCTTGTTGATGAAGAAGGTGGCGGTGTGGCCGAAGTAGAAGATCAGCGGATGGCGCAAGCGGTCGGCCCGCAGGTAGAAGGTGTCGTCATATTTGAGGGTTTCATATAGCTTTTCATCGATATCGAAGGTGGCATGAAAGTACTCCCGGAACTCGGCCCGTTTCTGTTGCGGGTCACCCTGGTCAAGGATTATGGTGCGGGTTCTTCTCAGATCCATCGCTGTGTTCCCCCTCTTCAAAGCCGTTCACTGGCATGGTACGGTTTCAGATCCTGTAATTGTAACGGTTTTTTCGCTTGAAACAATCATGCCGCATTATTTAGCTGTACTTGAACAGGTTTACCTGTAGAAAAGAGTTGTCATGTCATTAGATGGTGCTAAAGACGAATTGTTCAATGCGTGTCGGGATCAATCAAGCTGTAAAATTCATTATCAGGAGGAAATAGTCATGAGCATGCTCAAGGAGTTCAGGGAGTTTGCGGTAAAGGGGAATGTGGTTGACATGGCGGTAGGCATCATCATCGGAGCGGCTTTTGGTAAAATAATCTCGTCACTGGTTGGTGATGTGGTTATGCCGCCGATCGGCGTCCTGTTGGGAGGGGTCGATTTTTCCAATTTGTCGATTGTCGTACAGGAAGCCGTTGATAAAAAGCCGGCGGTGGCAATCAGTTATGGAAAATTTCTGCAGACGGTTATTGATTTTTCAATCATCGCCTTCGCCATGTTTATGGCAATAAAAATCATGAATTCGCTCAAGAAAAAAGAAGAAGCCGCACCTGCGGCACCTGCCGCGCCAACCAGTCAGGAACTGCTGCTGGCGGAAATCCGGGACTTGCTCAAGGATAAAAAGTAGAGTCGTTAACCGAGATCATCAGTCAGGTGCGGCAGGCGACGTTATTGCGTTGTACAACCTTGATATCACCGCATGTCATGTCATAAACCCAGCCATGGACGGCCAGCTGGCCCTTGTTCATCGCGCTGCGGACGAAGGGGTATTCCTGCAGGTGTTCCAGCTGCAGCCGGACATTTTCCTCGACGATCAGGTTCATGCGCTGTTCGGGAGGGATTGAAAAATAAAGCTCCAGGAGTTTGTCGTCGACCCGCTCCTTGGCTTTATAGGCGTTATTCAGCCAGATCGGTATGTAGCGGTCTTCATCGTTTTCTTCATCAAGAGCAGCGATACCGCCGCAGCCGTAATGTCCGCAGACGATGATGTCCGGAATCTGAAGATGGTTGATTGAAAATTCCAGTACAGCCGAGAGGTTCCAGTCGTTGGTGGCGACAATATTGCCCACATTGCGGTGAACGAATATCTCGCCCGGTTTGGTCTGGGTAATCGTGTTGACCGGCACGCGCGAGTCGGAGCAGCCGATCCACAGAACAGTCGGGCGCTGATGCTTTGCCAGTTCGGCAAAATAATCCCGTTCCCGGTCAAAAATATCGGTTACAAATCTGCGGTTACCATCCAGAAGTGTGCTGATCATTGCCCCTCCGCCCGCTTCCTGTTTTATCTCTGCGGCAACTGCCAGTCTAAAGTAAAACAAGGCCTGTCGCAATCTATATTTCCGGTTCCGAATTCCGGCACGATTCAAAATTTTTCTGGACGAACGAACAACTCTCCCGTACCCTGTCCAGTTGCAGTACTACCAAAACAATGAGGGGCAAACCAATGGCACAGGCAGAAAAAGGCAACACTGTAACAATCAACTATACCGGTACACTGGAAGACGGCACGGTATTCGATTCGACCCTGGAGGCGATGGAATGTGACGATGATGAATGCTGTGAAGACGGCTGCGAAGACGACGACGAGTGTGGTTGCGGCAACCATGATATCGGTCCGATGACGTTTATGCTGGGGGAATCAATCCTGTTCCCGAAGATTGACGAAGCGATTGTCGGTATGGCGCCCGGCGAGAAAAAAACGATCCAGATTGCTGCAGCCGATGCTTTCGGCGAGTATGACAAGGAGCAGATCTTTACCGTGCCGCTTAGCGATCTGCCGGAAGATCTTGTACCGGTAGTCGGCGATGAACTGGTTCTGGCCAATGAGGACGATGAGGAAATCGGCGTGGTCGTGCTGGAAATAACCGAAGAAGAAGTGACCTTTGACGGCAATCATCCGCTGGCCGGTGAGGATGTAACTTTTGAGATCGAGTTGGTTAGTATCGCCTGAGCTTAAATAGCGCTTGATGTCAGTTGATGCAAGAAGGGCGGCCGATGGCCGCCCTTCTCTTTTGATCAACCGGGCGAGTATATACTAAATTTTTTATTTGCAACAGTCTGGTAATACCCGCTTCAAACAATTATAGTGTACTCAAGGTAGCGCTACCTGGAAACATGAACGACGGCTGAAGGAGGTAGAGACAATAGCGGTTGTTTCACACCCACAGTTTATGGAAGAACATCTAACCGGCTTGTAATAACAGCCGGCACAACCCTTGAAAAGGGGATCGAGTAGTCATGAATCAGTGAGGCCCGCGAAAGTTTGCGGGCCTTTCATGTTTGTGCCGCAGGCCCTTGATAAATTGCCTGCTTGACACATCTCGACCAAAGCTGTTAGGGTCGTACTATCACAATTGTTGTAACCGGATAGCACGTCATCGCAAGCCCCGGAAATTTTCGGGGCTTTTTTACATGGTACAACACAAGAAAGAAGGAGTTACATGGAGTTTCAAACGTTTAATTTTCACCCGGCCATTTCGGCCAGTATCAAGGAAGCCGGCTATGTCACGCCGACCCCGATTCAGAAGGATGCCATCCCGACGGTTCTGCTGGGGCGCGATGTAATGGGCCTGGCCCAAACCGGTACAGGCAAGACCGCCGCTTTTGCATTGCCGATCCTGCAGCGCCTGATGGGTGGTGCTCGCGGCCGTGTCAGAGCCCTGGTGGTGGCGCCCACCCGCGAGTTGGCCGAACAGATTCACGAATCCTTCGGTACACTCGGACGCCAGACCGGTCTCAAAAGCGTAACAGTTTATGGCGGCGTCAATGTCAATCCACAGATTCAGAAGCTCAAGAACGGTGTCGAGATCGTAGTGGCCTGCCCGGGTAGATTGCTGGACCACATCGCCCAGGGCACCATCGATCTTTCGCATCTCGAAGTACTGGTGCTGGACGAGGCCGATCAGATGTTTGACATGGGCTTTCTGCCTGACATCCGCCGGATACTGAAACAGATCCCCGCCAAGCGCCAGACCCTGCTGTTTTCAGCTACCATGCCGCCCGACATCAACAAGCTGGCCAGCGACATCCTGACAGATCCGGTGACCGTCAAGGTTGGCAACACCGCCCCGCCGGTCACCGTTTCGCATGCCATTTATCCGGTGGAACAGCACCTCAAGACGCCGCTGCTGCTGGAGCTGTTGCAGCATACGGATACGGAGTCGGTTCTGGTTTTTACCCGGACCAAGCATCGGGCCAAACGTCTTGGCGAGCAGCTTGAAAAGGCCGGCTACAAGGCCGCTTCGCTGCAGGGCAACCTGTCCCAGAATCGTCGTCAGGCCGCTCTGGATGGTTTCCGCGACGGCACCTACCAGATCCTGGTGGCAACCGATATTGCAGCCCGCGGTATCGACGTGTCGCAGATATCACACGTCGTAAACTACGATATTCCCGATACCCCGGAAGCATATGTTCACCGTATAGGTCGTACCGGACGCGCTGCGAAAACCGGTGACGCATTTACGATGGTATCCAGCGAGGATACCGTCATGGTCCGCACGATCGAGAAGAAGCTGGGGGCACCGTTAGAGCGCCGTACCGTGGACAACTTTGACTACAGTATCCAGGCTCCCAAAAAAGATGCCGAATTTGCCCGGCCTCCCCGAGAGCAGAGGCCGCCCCGCAAGCAGACCGATGCAAAAAAAGGAGCGGTCGGATCGATCAATCCGTTCAAGGCCGAGCATCCCGGCAGCAAACCTTCGGGAAGACCGCAGACGGCCCGGCCGGGAGCGCCTGCCGGTCACGCAGCGAAGGTCATATTCAATAGTTCCCGTCGCGGAAAATAATAGCACGGGAATCCGAAACTAAAAAAGGCGGCCGATTGGTCGCCTTTTTTAGTTCTTTTTTTGCCAAGCGTTCATTACAGCATCAGGCCAGATTGAAATTGTTCTGATACGCCATCAGCGTATTGACCATCAGTGCGGCAACTGTCATGCGTCCGACGCCGCCCGGCACCGGAGTTATCCAGGAACATTTCCTGCTGACGTTTTCAAAATCCACATCTCCCACCAGCTTGCCGTTTTCCAGCCGGTTGATGCCGACATCGATCATCACGACCCCCTCTTTGACCATATCCTCGGTGATAAATCCGGGTATGCCTACGGCAACAATGATGATGTCCGCCCGGCGCGTTTCATCCAGCAGCAGCTCGCGCGGCGTTTCGATGTGGGTCAGCGTGACCGTGGCATTGCCGATCTCGAAATCGTTGGAAAGCATGATCGAGATCGGCTTGCCGACGATATTTGATCTGCCGATGACGACACAATGTTTGCCCTTGACCGGTATCTCGTAAAACTGCAGCAGCTTGCAGATTCCATAGGCGGTAGCCGGCCGGAAGGCCTTCTGCCCCAGTGTCATGCGGCCGAAGTTGGTGGGATGGAAACCGTCGATATCCTTGTCCGGGGAGATCGAATTGATGACATGCTGGGGATTGATATGATTCGGCAGCGGCAGCTGAACGATGACACCGTCGGTGGCAGGATCCGTATTGATCTGGGCGATTCTGGACAGAAGCTCCAGTTCCGTCACGGTTTCCGGGAAACGGAGCAGATCACTTTCAAATCCGGCACTGCTGCAGGATTTGATCTTGGATTTCACATAAGATTCACTTGGCGCATGCTCACCGACCAGAATTACGGTCATGTGCGGCTTTCTCAAGCCGGAGTTG
>JACMKN010000161.1 GCA_014380135.1 Deltaproteobacteria bacterium | reverse complement strand
CGCCGCCGAAGATGACGTCGTTTTCCAGCATTTCGGTGGTGAAGCCGCGCCGGTAGAGCTGCGAGTCGCTGGAGCGGGCGCCGCGGTTATCCCAGGAATTGCCGGCGCAGGCGATCGGGCCATGCACCAGATGGATCACGTCGGTGATCGGCATCAGCACCACCCGCGCGCCGTCGTAGGCGCAGGAGCGCTCGGTCCCCTCGCCCGGCTCGGATTTCTTGCAGAACTTGGGTGCACCCTTGTCATGGGTTTCACAATTGTCGGTATCGTACCAGTCGGGTTTGGCCATGATCGGATCCTTTCAGGCTCTTCGTTTATTATGCCGATAACGAAAAACGGCGCCACATTTCATGTCGAGATGAAATTGGATGGCGCCGTTGCCATGAGTGTATTTGCAATAGCTGTCGTTACGGAGTAATCAAAGCATGTGGCGTGCCAAAGTACACAGCAAGGCTATCTCACCGTTTACAGGCGGATTTATTATCGTTTACCCCCTGGCGACAGCCGCAGCTGCCTAATTATTGGGCAACAGCGCCCTGGCAGCCTCTCTCAAAACCGACAGTTGGTACGGTTTCTGGATGAAGCCGGACAGCCCCTTGCCGACAAACTTGCGGGTGACCTCCTGCTCGTTGTAGCCGCTGCTAATGATGACCCTCACGTCCTGTTTCAGACGCCGCAGTTCGCGGAAGGTCTGTTCACCGTCCATGTGCGGCATCGTCAGATCCAGAAGCACGAAGCTGATATCAGGGTTGGACTTGAAAATTTCCAGCGCCTCGCGACCGTCGCCGGCGGTGATGGTGGTGAAACCCAACTCTCTCAGCATCTCACTGCCGGTATCGCGTACGGCCTCTTCGTCGTCCACCAGCAGCACCGTACCGCTGCCCCGCCAGGCGTCCTTGAGTGAATCACCGCAGGAAATTGCGGCCGGGCGGCTGCAGGCCGGCAGCAGAATCTTGAAGCTGCTGCCCCTGCCCGGTTCGCTGTAGACCTTGATGGCCCCACGGTGCCCGCGCACGATCCCCAGTACCGCCGCCATCCCCAGTCCGCGGCCGGTAAATTTGGTCGTGAAGAACGGGTCAAAGATCTTGGCCAGGGTTTCGCGGTCCATGCCGCTGCCGCTGTCGGCAATTTCCAGGCAGACATACAGGCCATCCGGCAGGTTTTCATCCAACCAGACATCCTTCAGGTAGCTCCGCTCGCAATCCATGCTGTCGGTCGTGACGGTGATCACACCGCTGTTATCACCGATCGCTTCCGAGGCGTTGATCACCAGGTTCATGATGATCTGGCGCATCTGGGTGGCATCGACTTCCACGGTCGGCAAGGGTTTGGTGAGATTGAAGCGCAGCACGGACTTTTTGGAGATCGAGACCTCCAGCATCTGCAGCATCTCTTCCAGCAGGCGGTTCATGTCCAGGCATTCGATCACGAAGTGTCCCTTGCCGGAGTAGGCCAGCATCTGCCTGGCCAGATCAGCGGCCCGGGCGGCGGCCTGCCCGATGCGCTGCAGGTTGTCCACCGCCGGTGATTCCTTGTTGAGCCGCATCAGCGCCAGGTCGGCGTTGCCGATGATGGCGGTCAGGATGTTGTTGAAATCGTGGGCGATGCCCCCCGCCAGTACCCCCAGGCTCTCCAGCTTCTGGGTGTGCAGAAGTTGCTGTTCCAACTGGTGGCGCTCCTCTTCGGCACGTTTGCGGTTGACGATCTTCCAGACGGCATCCATGAAGATGGTCATCTGCATTACGTCCGAATCAAGATAATCGCTGACCTTGTTGGCAACCCCCACGACGGCCACAATATTGTCGTCGATAATCACCGGGACGGTCAGAAAACGCTTGAGGGCTGCGTGCCCCTCCGGCTGTCCTTTCTTGAGTGGATGCTGGGCTGAAAAATCGTTCAGCAGGATCGCTTTCCGCTGGCGGACCGCTTCGCCCCAGATCCCGGTGCTGTCCAGGTCGTAAACCGTCTTGTGCTCCTGTAGCGTACACTCCTTCATCGCCGCGTTCGACCAACTGTTGAGGGTAAACCGGCGCTTCTGTTCACTGTAGAAAAAGATATAGCCGATAGAGCTTCCGGTCAGCTTGATGATCTCGTCCAGGGCGTGATCGAGAAACCCGGCCTCATCGCTGAACGGGTGTTGGGAGATGTTGTACAGGCTGGCCATGCGGTTTTCGCTCTCCCGCAGCACCAACGCCTGCTGATGGAGCGTAGCGGCCATGAACTGGAGATTGCCGGAAAGCTGGTTGAACTCGGCAATCGATGTCATCGGCCAGGCGCCCGACCGGTTGCCCTGAGCAATATCATGGGCATGGCCGGCCAGGGCATCGAAGCGCGCCGCCAGCTTGCGGGCCAGGTAGATCGAGGCCGCAATCGCGCAGAACAGGGCGATCAGGAGACAAGCCAGAACAATCCAGCCAATGCTGATTACTGACCGATAAAGGGAAGCTTCTTTTTGCGCAACCAGCACATGCCAGTCAACGGCAGGGATCTGGACCATGCTGCCGGTCATATTTTCCCCGGAAAACTCAAACCGATCGGTGGTCGGGAGATCGGTATCGATTCCAACTCGCACCATTGGAATGTTACCGATGTTGAGCTGCTGGGCCGTGTAGCGGCCGTCATGGTCGGCGATCACCTGCCCTTTCTGGTCGACGATCAGGATCAGCAACTCGCTACCGCCGCTGATCTGCTTGAGGAATTTCGTCAGGCGCCCCAGGTCTACCTCGCCGATTACGACCTCACCGTCACACGGTACGGCATAGGCCGCCGAGAGACCGCCGTTGATTACCGACAGAAAGACCTCAGACCAGCGCGGCTTTTTGCTCTGCAGCACGTCCCGGAACAGGGAATTGCGGGACAGGTCGAGGTTGGTCAGATCCTGGCGGTGCTTCCCTGATCCCCTGTTGTTGAGGGATACAACCGAGACTTTGCCGTCCGGACCGACGACATACAGGCTGCTCAGCGATTCTGTAGACGTCAGCAGGGCATCCAGCAGGTGTTGGTAATAGTGCTGTTTCATGTCCTTGTCATACGGGATGGCAGCGGCGGCCGTGACAATGGCGATGCTCGTGTCAAGATAGCTTTCCACCTGGCTGCCGACGGCCCGCGCAATCTGAAGCTGCCGGGATTCGGCATCGCTTCTGATCTGCGGCAGCACCCAGAACAATCCGGTCAGAGCCGCCAATCCGAACGGCAGAAGCATGGCCAGGATCGGTTGCAACGTCAATAT
>JACMKN010000160.1 GCA_014380135.1 Deltaproteobacteria bacterium | reverse complement strand
GGTGCGCACCATGGCGAGTCGCGCCAGGCGTTCCGGCGGCAATCCGGAGACATCCCGCTCTTCAAGAAACACCTGGCCGGCCGTCTGGGTGTAAATACCGGTGATAATGTTGAAAAGGGTCGTCTTGCCGGCGCCGTTGGGTCCGATTACACCGGTGATATCGCCCCTGTTGATCCGGAACGAGACATCCTCCAGCGCGGTAACCCCGCCGAAGATCTGGGTAATACCGGAGACTTCAAGCATGGCCGGCGCCCCCCCCGGGTTTGAACAGCTTTCTGAACAGTGCCGGAATCCCGCGCACCAGACCGCCGGGCATAAACATGACCATCAGCATCAGCAGGCCACCGTAGATGATGATGTCATAATCATGGGCGGCCCGCAGAAATTCCGGCAGCAGCGTCAGCAGAGCCGCCCCCAGAAACGATCCGTAGACGCTGCCCAGGCCGCCGATCACCACCATCGTCAGCAATTCGATCGAGAAATTGAAACCGAAAGAAGCCGGAGAGACAAAGGTCATGGTGTGGGCATACAGACTGCCGGCCAGCGAGGAAATAACCGCCGACAGGGTAAATATCTGTACCTTGAGGATCCGGGCATTGACACCCACCACCCGCGCCGCCACTTCCGAATCATGCACGGCCCGCAGGGCGCGCCCCACGCGGGAGTTGGCCAGGTTGATCGAGAACAGAACCACCGCCAGGGTAAAGCCCCAGATCAGATAATAATTTTTCACGTCTGTGTCGAATGTGACTCCGCCCAGCGCGATATTGGGAATTCCGGACAGTCCGGAAGGTCCGCCGGTCAGGTCAATGGTTTCGTTGAAAACGATATAGATGATGATGCCGAGGCCCAGTGTGGCCATTGCCAGATAATGCCCCTTGAGCTTCAGGATCGGGAAGCCGATCAGACCGGCCAGACAGCCGACTGCCAGCGCCGCTACCGGCATGGCCTGCCAGGGGTTCCAGCCGTAGCTGACCGTCAGGATTCCGGACAGGTAGGCTCCCAGACCGAAGAAACCGGCGTGACCCAGTGAAATCTGACCGGCGTAGCCCAGCAGCAGATTGAGTGCGATCGCCAGCATGGTGTTGATGCCGACGAATACCAGCACATTCATCAGATAGCCGCCCTGGAACAACAACGGCAGCAGCAGCACAAAAACAGCGAAGGCAGCAAATTTCAACAGTTCACGCTTCATGGCGTCAGACCCGCTCCGAATCGGCCTTGCCGAACAGCCCCTGCGGACGGATGAACAGGATCAACAGCAGTATGATAAAGGCGATGGCGTCCTTGTAGCCGGATGATATCAGTCCGGCGCCCAGCGATTCCAGCACCCCCAGCAGCAGACCGCCCACCACCGTGGCAATGCCGCTGCTCATGCCGCCGATGATGGCGGCGCAAAAACCTTTCAGACCGAGCATGACACCTACGTCGTAAGCGGTCATCGTCAGCGGGGCGACGATGATGCCGGCCACCGCTCCCAGGGCGGAACTGATCATAAACGAGAAAAGAACCATGCGGCGCACGTCAATCCCCACCAGTCCGGCGGCGCGGCGGTTGTAGGCACAGGCCCGCATGGCCTTGCCACTGATGGTGTGGTAAAAATAGATCTTGTTGATGGCGATAATGACCAATGTAATGGCCAGTATCCAGAGGTGCTGCGGCAGAATGGTGGCGCCGCCGATCGCGATCGGTTCGTCGCCGGAAAAGGGTGGAATGGAGTGGGTGTCCTTGCCCCATATCAGCATGGCCAGACCACGGATCAGGATGCTGCCGCCGATCGTGATGATAACCAGATTGATGGGAGTCGGCTGTCGGAGCGGCCGGATGGCCAGACGTTCGAACAGTAGTCCGGCCACCGTTGACACCGCCACGGCGCAGGGTATGGCGGCCCAAAGCGGCAGTTTCAGCAGATCCAGACAGGAGAGCGTCAACAAGCCACCCAGCATTACAAACTCACCCTGGGCAAAGTTGATGATGCCGGTGGCATTGTAGATGATCGAGAATCCGATGCCGATCAGGGCGTAGATAGCACCGGTCGACAGGCCTGAAAGGGTATATTGGAGAAGCTGGTCGAACTGCATTATACCTCGGTTTTACAAACGGAGAGACACGGCGAACCGTGCCTCTCCGTTGGAAATATATTCAACTATTAAGCGCGTTACTTGACAATAACCCAGTCTTTGTTCCTGACTTCAACCAGTACGAAGGCATCCTTGCCCAGTCCGGCATGGTCTTTAGCAGAATAACTGAAGGTTCCGCCGATACCTGCAAAACCTCTGATTTTTTCCAGATTGTCCCGCATGGCCGAGGATGAATCGGCTCCCTTTTCGACGGCAGCCTTGATCAGCATGACCGCATCCCAGGCGTGACCGCCAAAATGATCGCCTTCGGTTTTATAGTGATTCTGATAATCCTTGATGAATGCCAGCAGCGATTTTTTTTGCGGATCGGAGCCGGGCAGCAGGTCAGCAACCACCACCTTGCCCGATGGGAGTTTGACTCCTTCAGCCGCCTCACCGGCCAATTCGATAAACTTCTTGGACGATACGCCATGGCTCATGAACAGGGGGGTCTTGATGCCAAGCTGACGGACATTTTTTGCAATCACGGCCGGACCGGGATTGGTGCCCCAGCAGATGATGGCCTGGGCCTGCGAACCACGGATTTTGGTCAACTGGGCGGTCATGTCGGTATCCTTGGGGCCGTAGGTGTCATCCGAGACAATCTTGATTCCGAATTTGGCCGACTGAGCCTTCAGCTGCTCGCGCCCCGATGCGCCGAAACCATCGGAAACCGTCAGGATCGCCACGTTGGTCTGTCTGTTTTTCTGCAGATACTCGTAAATCCGGCCGACCGCCAGGGAATCATTCTGGGCGGTTTTAAATATCCATTTTTTAAGCGGATCGGTGATCTTGCTGCCGGCGGAACAGGAGATCAGCGGCACCTGTTCCTTCTCGGCCACCGGAATCACCGCCATCGTTTCACCGGTCGTACTGGGACCGATAATGGCCACTACCTTGTCATCCTTGATCAGCTTGGTGGCAAGCTGCACAGCCTTGGTGGCATCACCGGCCGTGTCGTATGAAACCAGCTCCAGCTTGCGTCCCTTGATACCGCCGGCCCTGTTGATCTCGTCCACCACCATTTTCGCTGTGTTGCGCTCCGGTTCTCCCAGAAAGGCGGCCGGACCGGTCACGGCAAACAGCGCGCCGATCTTGATCGGAGCGGCAGCAAATACATCTGCGGAAAGCAGCAACGCAGCTGCTGCAAATAAAAATGAAATAACACGGCAATTCATTGAGTAGCCTCCCTGATACTGAAATTCCTTACACCAAGGTATTACTTGACCAACGACCAGTCACCCTTGCTGACTCTGACCATCTCGAAGGCCGAGAGATCCAGCCCGTTATGATCCTTGGGCGACATAGTGAAGGCACCCGAAATGCTGACCAGTTTCCGGGTCTGCTCGATACCGCTGCGGATCTTGTCGGGCGTTGATCCGGACTTCCTTATCGCGTCGGTCGCCAGCAGCCAGGCATCATAGGCATAACCACCAAAGGTGGAAGCCTCGACGCCGTACGCTTTTTTGTAGGCCTGATCATAGTCCTTGAGCAGTTTGTATTGCGGGTCATTTTTGGGCAGCACATCGTAGATAGCCAGCTTGCCGGCCGGCAGCATGACCCCCTCGGCCGCCTCGGCGCCGGCCAGCTCGATGAATTTCTTGGAGGCTACGCCATGGCTCATGTAAAGCGGGATCTTGATGCCGAGCTGCCTGACATTCTTGGTGACAACCGCCGGGCCGGGATTGGTCCCCCAGCAGATGATTGCATCCGGCTTGATGCCGCGGATCTTGGTCAATTGGGCGGTCATGTCGGTATCTTTGGGACCGTAGACTTCATCGGCAACGATTGTAAAACCCTTCTGTTTGGCCAGAGTCTTGATCTGTTCACGTCCGGATGAACCGAATCCGTCGGTGACCGTCAGCAGCGCGATGCTTTTTTGCTTCTGCCTGGACATGTAGTTCAGGATCTTCTCGGCGGCGACATGGTCATTAGCCGGAGTTTTGAAAACCCAATGTTTGACCGGATCGGTGATCTTGATGCCGGCCGCGCAGGAAATCAGCGGGATTTTTTCTTTTTCGGCCACCGGAATGACCGCCATCGACTCGCCGGTCGTACTGGGTCCGATGATGACGGAAACCTTGTCGTCCTTGATCAACCTGGTGGCCAACTGAACCGCCTTGGTGGCGTCGCCGGTCGTATCGTAGATGACAACCTCCAGCTTCATACCGTTGATGCCGCCCTTGTCGTTGGCCTCCTTGACCAGCATTTCAAGGGTCTTCTTTTCAGGTTCACCCAGAAACGAAGCCGGACCGGTCACCGCAAACAGGCCGCCGATCTTGATCGTGCCGGCTGCAAAAGACATTGTTGCGGACAAGAGAGTGAAACAGACGGTGCAGCAAACTGCAAGAAACCTTTTCATGGTAACCTCCGGTAAATTGATACTTACATGCTGTACAGACGTTCACCTGCCAGAATACTAATGTTCTCCGCTTTCAGCACGGAAATGGCCTTGTCGGTCTCATCAAAACGGAAGATGATCACGGCGTTGCCGCCACAGCGCTCCACAAAGGCGTACATATACTCCACATTGATCTGCTGCCTGTCCAGCACCTGCAGGATCGATGAGAGTCCGCCG
>JACMKN010000159.1 GCA_014380135.1 Deltaproteobacteria bacterium | reverse complement strand
GAGTGACGCTCTTCGACATGCGGCCCAGGAATCGGAAAAACGGTTTCGGGGTCTCGTGGATGGACTTGACGCTATCGTGTGGGAAGCGGATGCAGATACCATACAGTTTACTTTCATCAGCCATCAGGTTGAGAACCTTTTTTTCATCTCCGTTGAGGAATGGCTGACAGCTGCTGATTTCTTCAAGGAACAGATATTTCCTGACGACCGGGAATGGGTGCTCGAGGCTTGTCGCAGGTCTGTTGAACAAGAGGTCGACTGTCAGCTCGAATACCGCAGGATAAGAAGAGACAACTCCATCGTCTGGGTGCAGGACAATATCAGAATCATTGTTAAAGAGGAGGGGCAAAAGAAACAACTGAGGGGTGTCATGGTCGATGTATCCAAGAAAAGGCATGCCGAAGACGCTTTGAACGCACTAAACCGGGAATTGCAAACCTCAGTTCAGCTCCTGGAACAGCGCAATCTGGAAGTTTCCACTTTTCACGAATTGAGCGAGATGTTTCAGCTTTGCCGTGACCGTGAGGAAGCCTATCGGATCATCGGCGTAGCAGCACTGAAACTTTTTCCCGAAGACTCCGGCGCTTTTTTTGTAGTGAATTCATCCAGGAACATGCTTGATCTCACCTTTGCATGGGGTGAAACAGTGAAACATGAATCGCATTTTTCACCCGATTCCTGTTGGGCTTTGCGCCGAAGAAGAACCACGTCGGCATTCAGCAACAATCAACTGCTCTGCAAAAATATCACTGGCGAAATCACCCCTCGCTGTGTCTGCATCCCGATGTTGTCGCAAGACGAAATCGTTGGTGTATTCCACTTGAACATCACTGGCGCGGAAGAGCAAATTAACGAATCAAACAACGCCAAATTTGAAACAAAATACCAGTTGGCAATTTCCATGACCGAGCACGTAGCCATGGCAATCGCAAATCTCTCGCTGAGAGAGACTCTGCGCGACTTATCGATCCGTGATCCGCTCACCGGCCTTTTCAATCGCCGTTATCTGGAAGAGGCTCTCTTGCGGGAAATAATGCTGGCAGAGCGCATGAAGAGGAAGTTCGGTGTCATCATGATGGACCTCGACCATTTCAAGCGTTTCAACGATTTGCACGGCCACGATGCCGGAGACAGCATGCTTCGTGAATTTGGAAGTTTTCTTCTGAACAATATCCGCGAGTACGACATTGCCTGTCGCTATGGCGGTGAGGAATTCATCTGCATATTTCCTGAAACAACACTTGAAAATGCCCTGGAACGGGCTGAAGAATTGCGTAGTAATCTGATGACTTTCGAAGTCAAACACCTCGGTCGGCCCCTGGGAAGGGTAACAATATCAGCAGGGGTTGCGATCTATCCCGAGCATGGAACAAGCCAGGCAACTATTGTCAAAGCAGCGGACGAAGCGCTCTACCGGGCAAAAAACAACGGCCGCAATCGAGTTATGGCAGCAGTTGCTAAAGAGAAGATAGATTCAATAGAAGAAGCAATGGAGCTGAATTCAGAATAGAGGCGAGCAATGGAATCCGGAACTGATCAGATGCCATCGATTTCGATGATGCTTGTAGAAGATGATAAAATAACCCTGGAGCTTCTCGCAACCATACTTGCCAGGAGATATCCCGATGTTTCTCTCTATACCGCCATCAACGGCAAAAACGGATTGGAAATCTTCAAAACGCACATGCCCAATATCGTCATCACCGACATCAACATGCCGGATATGGGCGGCGTACAAATGGCTACTAAAATCCGCGCAATCAAACCGGACACAAAAATCATCGTCCTTTCCGGCGACAGCGAAAGACTCTACCTGCAGGATTCAGTTAAAAAAGGTTTCGAATCAAACCACAACATTATGAAACCGCTCAATTTCGATGTGTTGTTTGCGGCGATTGAGCAGTGCCTTTCTGAGATTGCGCAATAAACCCGATATCCGACGAAAGGCGCATCATATCCGCCTTTTCATTGTCGTGTCGAAGGAAATCGCGGCATCGTCTCCCCAGTATTCGTCAGGGACACACACCCTTCAGCAACAGCAGCTTCATCATTTCGCGCATGAACGCCGGAAGATCGGCCGGTTGCCGGGAGGTAACCAGACGGCCGTCCACGACAACCTCGCTGTCCTCGTATAACGCGCCCGCCTCCAGCAATTCACTCGCAACCGTCCGGTAACAGGTCGCCCGACGATCACGCAACACTCCGGCCGAGACCAGGGTCTGGGGACCATGGCAGATGGCCCCCACCGGTTTGTTGCCGGCGAAAAAATGGCGGACTATGGAATTCGCCGCCGGATCCTTGCGGACAGAGGCGGGCGCCTTGCCACCCGGCAGGATCAGCACGGCATACTCTTTAGGATCAACATCGGCGAAGCCTTTGACCGCCTGGACCTCGTAGCCGTGCAAGCCGCAGATAACACCGGTTTTCTTCGCAACAACATCGACCGTATAGCCGGCTTCCAGCAACCGGTAATAGGGGACCAGAAGCTCAGAGTCCTCAAAATCATTCTCACTCAAAATAAGAGCTTTCATAACCTGTCTCCTTCCCTCCGTTGTAGTTAATGTCAGGTGGCCTGACCGACCGCTGACCCTGAATCATTATTGTAATTATAGCATGCCCACCGGCTGTTTGAGGCAGCAAACATCTGCAACGGCCCGCAACTTTCCTTTCTTTCAAGAGTTGCTCAATCAAGCGCTTTAACAACCTATTTCTTATCATTCGGACCTGAAAAGGGCTATCATAAGCACAGGCAGCATAAGGTGGAAAGGGGGTATTTGAATATGCAGAATCCGGAGCCAAAGAAGAAATTTGGTCTTATCGTAGTATTGACCGGGAACGGCAAGGGCAAAACCAGCTCGGCCTTGGGAATGGCTTTGCGGGCGGTCGGCCACAAACTGCATGTCTGCATCATCCAGTTCATGAAGGGTGATATTTATAGTGGCGAGATCGACGGCCTGAAGTGGCTGGCCCCGCTGGTCGAATTCCACCAGAGCGGCAAAGGCGTCTGCGCCATCCAGGGTAATCCAATTCCCTACCACGAGCACCGCGCCAGCGCCCAGTGCGCCATCGGACAGGCCCGCGAGGAGATCCATTCCGGCCGATTCGACATTGTCATCCTGGATGAAATCAACAATGCCCTCCAGCTCGCCCTGGTGGACCTGCCCCAGGTGCTGGAACTGCTGGACACCAAGCCGCCGGATCTGCAGCTGGTGCTGACCGGTCGGGATGCCCACCCGAAAGTCTGTGCGCGGGCGCATACCGTGACCGAGATGCTTGAGGTCAAGCATGCCTCTCTGGACGGGATCGAGCCGCAGCCGGGGATTGATTACTGAACCATCTATTGAAGTTTGCCAAAAGCCCATGACATATCCGGTCATGGGCTTTTTTGTGTAGCGGGTCACTGCTTAAGCGTCATGGGTGCGCTCATGCCGAGCTCTGCCCTCTCCCACCACCGGCCGCTGGCTCGTTTCGTGGCCGGATCGGTAAAATGGTAGCGATAGACCACCAGCCGGATGTAATCGGGCGGCGCATCGCGATAGGGGACCTTGCGGAACAGGGCCAGGACCGCCGGCGATCCTTCCAGCAGCCGTTGTACGAGCCTGGCCAGCCACGGTTCCACGTAGGCCGGGTTGAAGACCAGGGAGCATGACGCAGCGGAGCCCATCACGGATCACTCCTTTCCGATCCGGCATGAACCGCTGAAACAGCCGCTGCGCCGTTTCGGCAGGTAACCGCGGATGCCGGCGAAAATGCGGTAAGCGACCCGGGCCAGCGGATTGAGCAGCGGCAGCATGATCAGCTTGCCACACAACCCAAGCAGGGTGGAACCCGGAAAAGCCTGCCAGATGGCCCAGAAAGCCTCCACCCCGCGAAAGACCCTGCCGTTCTGGTCGATAACATGCATCTGGTACATGAATTCCGCCAGCGTTATTCCGAAAGGAGCCGGGTCGAAAGCGGGGGCGCTGATGTCCACCAGGACCAAGCGCTTAGCACGATCCTGGCGACCGTAACGTTCGACCTCCGTGGCGCAGACCGAACAGGAACCGTCGTAGAAAATCTGCAG
>JACMKN010000158.1 GCA_014380135.1 Deltaproteobacteria bacterium | reverse complement strand
GGCCCGGGCCCACGCGCAGGATCAGGATCAAAAGGAGCCGAGCTTCTGGAACAGCGTCGTCATACCTGAATGCGATCTGGTTCTGGCAATGGCCGGCGAAACCCTCGACCAGCAGAAGCAGGCCATCGTAAATTCCTATCGACAGGCCAGGTCACGCGGAGCAAGCCCTCGGGAGTTCCGCTCGGTGATCGAACACCTGGATTTCCTGGCGGATATCGCCTCGACAGCACCATTAAAAATCAGAGACAAGCTGGCCGCCCCCCTGGCGGAGATCAGGAACAGACTGACGGAGGTGGCTTCGCAACCCTCCTAGCTTTTGAGCAAGGAAGAGCAGGAGGAGGATAAAAGACCTACCGACAAGCGGGCCATGCCGCCGAGTGGGTACGCGAAGGCCATGGGGCGACGGGAGATACCCTATTGATCTGAACACGGTAGTGTTCTGTCAACTTGACGGTGCCTTTTTTCTGAGGGTTAAAGGGGACACGATGATTGTGTCAGGCATCCTGGTTTTTATGCACGTTGAACGACAACAAAAAGAACGGATTGAATGAATGGCATGTATGTGGTGTGAGCTTTTCGCAGAAAATCATATAATAATATAAACACTGCGCAGGGATGGAAGGCGGCAACCAGTGTGTGTTTTGTGAAGTTGGCTTCCAAGGTTGCCGCAGAGCACGCAGTGATAAGGAAAATCACATCGGCAGGATACTCGGGCGAGGCGCCCACGTCACCTGCATGATTCAAGGAGGTTGACTATGTTACGAATTCTTCACTCCATTACGTACTATGCGCTCATGGCAGCCGTGCTGGTCGGGACGGCCCAGGCGCAATCCGGGCCGGTGCAACCGGCCGCTCAGCCGTCCCGGCCGACCTTTGAGACAAAGAAGGTCGAGGGCACCGACAACGTCTACATTTTTCGCTATCAGAATCACCAGGCGATGTTCGTCGTCACTCGGGACGGCGTGATCGCCACAGACCCGATCGGGTACGGACGTCCGCAGGCAGTGACAACCTACGTTGCCGAGATCAAAAAGGTCACGAAGCAGCCCATCAAGTACCTGATCTATAGCCACCACCATTTCGATCACATCGCGGGCGGCAAGCCATTCAAGGATGCGGGAGCCACCATCATCGCGCATAATAATGCCAAGGCGCGCCTCGCTGTGCTCCAGGACCCGGCCACCGTGCTGCCCGACGAGACTGTCGATACAAGCCGGACGATCAAACTCGGCGACACCTCTATCGAGCTCAGCTATGTCGGCCTCAACCATTCTGACTCTTCGTTGGTCATTCGGCTGCCCCATGAAAAGATCATCTTTGCCGTCGATTTCATTCCGGTAGGATCGATACCGGGTCGCGCCATGATCGACTCCTATCCGCTGGAGTGGGAAGAATCGCTCAAGAAAGTAATTGCTATGGACTGGGAACGCCTGATCCCCGGCCATCCCGGTCCGGGCGGTCGGCTCGGCACCAGGGAGGATGTACAAAACTTCCTCACCTTTTTGCAAGATGCGTCAGCCGAGGTACGGGTGGCCGCGCGCGCGGGCAAGTGCTGGGATCCGGTCGAGAAGGAAATGAAACTGCCAAAATACGCGCACTGGCCCGAATATGAGCAGGGTTTGCCCTTTGTCCTGAGGCGCTATTGCGGCCTGTGGGGCCGTGGATTTTGAACGACAGGGGAGGCAGTAGGGAACGTTGGCAGGTTAAGGTGTCAATCGGCTTTCAAATTTGACCCTCACCGACACCGAAGCTGACCCACATGCCAGGCCCAACTTACTGATATAACCACATTAAGATTTATGGGATGGGTCACACAGGAAGCCAATGGTGGGTCAAAACCCAAGACCGATTCACAGGAAGGTTCAGGGGACATTCTTAAAAAGTTTATTCGGTAAACCAAACGGTTACTCAACAAAAAAAAGGGCGAAGCAAAAAAATCTGCTTCGCCCGACATTTTTTAGACCTGCTTGAAAATCAGCCTGAGGTTTGTTCAGCTACTCCGCACAACGCGTCATGGCACGGAACTTCTTGTAGCGTCCCTCCACTAGTTCATCGCCGGAAAGCTTGTTCAACTCCGCCAGATTGCGGGCAATCGCCTCTTTCATCGAGTTGGCCGTAGCTTTATGATCACGGTGTGCGCCACCGACCGGCTCTTTGACGATCTCGTCGATAACTCCCAGCTTGATGATATCCCTGGCGGTCGGCTTGAGTGCCTCGGCGGCCTGCTCGCCCTTGGTGCCGTCCGACCAGAGAATCGCTGCACAACCTTCCGGAGAAATGACGGCGTAGACTGAATGTTCCAGCATCAGGATCCGGTCGCCGACAGCAATGGCCAAGGCGCCACCGGAACCACCCTCACCGGTGATACAGACAATGATCGGTGTCCGCAGACCAGCCATCTCGCGCAGGTTGCGGGCGATCGCCTCGGCCTGGCCGCGCTCCTCTGCGCCGATGCCGGGATAGGCGCCGGGCGTATCCACAAAGGTAATCACCGGCAGTTTGAACTGCTCGGCCATCTTCATCAGGCGCAATGCCTTGCGATATCCCTCCGGATTGGGCATGCCGAAATTGCGGTAGACCTTTTCCTTGGTGTCGCGCCCCTTCTGGTGACCAATCACCATCACCGGCTGATCGTCGAAACGGGCAAGACCGCCGACGATGGCGTGATCGTCGCCGTAATTGCGGTCACCGTGCAGCTCCACAAATTCGGTGAACATGAGATTGATGTAATCCTGCGTGAACGGACGGTTGATATGACGCGCCACCTGGGCGGTCTGCCAGCGGGAAAGATTGGAGAAGATGTCGGCGCGCATCTTTTCGACGCGTCCCTCCAGGGCCTTCACATCAGCGGAAATGTCCAGGCCACTGCTGGCCAACGAGTTCAACTCCTCGATCTTCTTTTCCAGTTCGACAATCGGTTTTTCAAATTCAAGATAAAAGGGAGTAGCCATAGTAACACCTCATGTATTTACTCAAAAGTGGCGGCATTATAGCCGAACAATCTCTCCACTTCCAGTCTTAAATCATCACTGGCCGCCACGTTCATCTCGGATGGCAGCGGCATCGTCGAACAGCTGCGCTGCGGTATCACAAACTGGACATAGGCGGGCACCCCGCCACGGTGGCGCTCGATGATCGTTTTGAGCGCATCAATCTGTTCAACCGGCGTGCTGTCCACCCGCAGAGTAAACAACACCTTCTTGGTGGTCTGGGCCCTGGCCTCGGACAGCAGCTTGATATCTCCGGCCGGACCGCGCTGTTGCTGCTGCCACTGGCTGCCCCCCTCCTTGTGGGCCTGCACCAGAATCTTGCAGCCCTTCTCGCCCTTTTCCAGCTTGCCCACCACCAGCAGCGGATCATCCGATTTCAGCAACGCAGAGCTTGTGGCGTAGATGTCGGAGAAAACCGTAATCTCCACCGAACCGGTCAGGTCTTCGATCGTAACGAAACCCATGCGGTCCCCCTTTTTGGTCGTGATTTCCTTGAAGGCCGAGACGATACCGCAGATGCGCACCTCGCTGCCGTCGGCCATCTCGACCATATTGGCGATCTCGGTGTTGGCCAGCCGCCGGATGTCATCGATATAACGGTCCAGCGGATGTCCAGTGATCAGGAAGCCCAGCGCCTCTTTCTCGAAGGCCAGCTTTTCCTTGTCGTGCCACTCGGGAACATTGGGCAGTTTATTGCCACCGTGCCCGTTGCCCCTGACGACCTCCTCGGTGCCGAACAGCGAAACCTGGGCGCTGGCTTTTTCCTCCTGAATCTTCTGACCATAATTTGTAGCCGCTTCCAGTCCTTCGATCAGAGCCGAACGGGCTGCGCCGGTGGAATCGAAGGCGCCGCACTTGATCAGCGACTCGATCACCCGTTTGTTGACCCGCCGCAGGTCGACCCGCTCGCAGAAGTCATACAGGCTCTTGAAGGCCCCCTCTTTTCGGGCCTCCAGAATGGCCTCGATCGCGCCGCCACCCACGTTTTTGACCGCTCCCAGGCCAAAGCGCATCGATGTGCCGACCACTGTAAAGGAATGTCCGGATGTATTTATGTCGGGCGGCAGCACCTCAAGTCCCTGTTCGCGGCAATCGCTGATGTTTTTGATGACCTTGTCGGTGCTGTCCATGTCGCAGGTCAGCAGGGCCGCCATGAACTCGACCGGGTAATGTGCCTTGAGATAGGCGGTCTGGTAGGCGATCAGGGCATAGGCGGCCGAGTGCGACTTGTTGAAGCCGTATTCAGCGAACTTGTGCATCAGATCGAAGATCGCCTCGGCTTTTTTGGGATCCAGGTTGTTGGCCTTGGCCCCCTCCAGAAAGAGCCCCTTCTGGCGGGACATTTCCTTGTCGTCCTTCTTACCCATGGCACGGCGCAACAGGTCGGCCTGTCCCAGCGAATAGCCGGCCAGCGAGCGGGAAATCTGCATGACCTGTTCCTGGTAAACAATGACCCCGTAGGTATCCTTCAGGATCGGCTCAAGCTGCGGCAGGTCGTAGACCACCTCTTTACGGCCATGCTTGCGGTCGATGAAGTCATCCACCATGCCGGAACCCAAGGGACCTGGACGGTACAGGGCGCAGGCCGCGATAACGTCCTCGAAACAGGACGGCTTGAGTTTGACCAGCATCTCCTTCATGCCGCTGGACTCAAGCTGGAAAACTCCGGTGGTGTTGCCGGCCGTGATCAGATCATAACTGGCCTGATCGTCGTCCCGCAGCGTAGTGATGTCGAATTGGGGGTCCTTGCCTTCCCGAACCAGCCTGACGGCATTCTCGATTACGGTCAGGTTTTTCAGCCCCAGAAAGTCGAACTTGACCAGACCGACCAGCTCGACGTATTTCATCGAATACTGGGTGTTGATCGAGCCGGTCTTCTGGTCCTTGTAGATCGGCAGGAACTCCTCCAGCTGGTCCGGGGCCACCACGACAGCGGCGGCGTGAGTCGAGGCATGGCGGGTCAACCCTTCCAGACAGAGTGCGGTAGCCAGCAGATCCTTGACCTGCGGATCGGAGTCGGACAGCTCCTTGAACTGCGGTTCCTGTTGAAAGGCCTTGCTGAGGGTCATCTTCAGGTCGTCCGGGATCAGCTTGGCGATCCGGTCCACATCGCCGTAGGTCATGTTCAGCGCGCGTCCCACATCTCGCACCACCGCCTTGGCCCCCATCGTCCCGAAGGTGATGATCTGGCAGACCCGGTCACGACCATATTTTTCAATCATGTACTGGATCACCTCGCCCCGGCGGTCCTGGCAGAAGTCCACGTCGATATCAGGCATGGAGATACGTTCCGGATTGAGGAATCGTTCGAACAGCAGGTTGTAGGGCAACGGGTCCAGATCGGTGATCTTGATCGAATAGGCCACCAGCGAACCGGCCGCCGAGCCCCTGCCCGGCCCGACCGGGATGCCGCGGTCCTTGGCCCAGCGGATAAAATCCGACACGATCAGGAAATAGGCCGGGAATTTCATGTCGCGGATACAATCCAGCTCGATCGCCAGGCGATCAAAATAAGCCTGCTGCTGCTCCAGCGTCAAATCCGGGTACTTGGCCAGAATCGTGATCATGCGCTCCTTGAGCCCCTCGGTAGCCAGATCCTTCAGCATGTCGTCGTGATTCTGCCCTGCGGGCGGATCGAAGTGCGGGAAGTAATAGGTTTTGCCATCCACCGCCAGCTCCAGCTGGCACCGTTCGGCAATCACCAGGGTATTGCTGACCGCTTCCGGGGCGTAGGAGAAGGCCCGCGCCATCTCTTCCGGCGACTTGACGTAGAACTCGTCAACCGAGAATTTCATATGGGTCGGGTCATCCATGGTCTTGCCGGTCTGGATACAGAGCAGCACCTCGTGAGCCCGTGCATCCTCGCGGTTCAGGTAATGACAGTCATTGGTGGCCACCAGCGGCAGCTTCAGCTCCGCAGCCACCTCCATCAGGCGCTTGTTGACGACATCCTGCTCCGGGATGGTATTTTCCTGCAGTTCGATATAGTAGCGATCCGGAAACAACTCGCTGTACCAGCGGGCGGTCGCGACGGCCTCCTCCATCCGTCCCCGGCCGCACTGCATGGCCACCTCCCCTTTCAGGCAGGCCGACAGGGCGATCAACCCCTCGGAGCGGCCGGCCAGCAGCTCACGGTCGATGCGGGGGCGGTAGTAAAAGCCCTCCTTGTAACCGGCCGAAGACAGGTAGGAGAGATTCCTGTAACCCTGCATATTCTCACAGAGCAGAACCAGGTGGTAGGCCGCATCGGATATCCCCTTGGCATCCCTGGAGAAGCGCGATTCGGGCGCAAAATAGAGCTCACAGCCGATGATCGGCTTGACGCCGGCCTTCTTGCATTTCAGATAAAACTCGGCCGCCCCGAACATATTGCCGTGATCGGTGATGGCCACCGCCGGCATGTTCTGCTCCTTGGCCTTGGCAATCAGGTCATCAAAGCGGATGGCGCCGTCCAGCAGGGAATATTGGGTGTGAAGGTGGAGGTGAACGAAGGTGCTTAAGGGTGCATTTTCAGCAAAAACGGATGGTTCCATAGGGTACTGCCTCCCGGTATTTCAATAGGGGGGAATTATGCCTTATAGCAAGATATGGTGTCAAGCAATGGGAGGGGCTCAATATTTTGTACGTTGTTGTGAAGCTATTTTGGCACATGC
>JACMKN010000017.1 GCA_014380135.1 Deltaproteobacteria bacterium | reverse complement strand
ATCTGACGGAAATTGAAGAGCGGGGGGATTTTCCTAGCCGATCCTGACGGTCTTGTATAAAAAATTCTTGAACCGAAACAGCTGGCGCTGTTCCTCTTCCCGTTCCTGCCCATCCGCCAGCGCTTTAAGATAGCGCGCCACGGCCGGCATGGTCTTGCCCGCCTTGGCACGCGCCTTTTCGATTACCAGGCGCACGGTTTCCCGTGAGATATCATTGCGGGTAAACGGCTCGTACACATTCAACCAGAAATCGCCCCCCGTTTCAATCTTCTCCATTATTTCAGCCGCTGCTCCTTCATCAGGATTACGGGAGGCCGGGAAGAAGGAGGCTGTCTCCAGGCAGCCGGAGCCGGCGATGGCCTTTGAAATCGCCTCGCCGCTGATGACATGCTTGCTGCGGAAAAAGAGCGCCCGCAGCAGGATGCTGCGGAGCTCGCGAATATTGCCCTTGTAGCTGTGACGCATCAGTATGTCTTTGGCCTCTTTGGCCAGAATCGGCGGCTTTTCAACAGGTTCATTGTCGCCCCGGTAGGTGCGGTACAGCTTGCCCAGAAAGTGTACCGCCAGATCTGGGATATCCTCGCGACGCTCATTGAGTGACGGCAGGCGGATCGACAGCTCCGAAAGGCGATGATAAAGATCTTCGCGGAAACGGCCGGCGGCGATTTCTTCATGCAGGTTTTTATTGGTGGCGGCCACCAGCAGCACACGGCTGTAACGATCAACGTTCTCACCCAGACGGACGAAGCCGCCGTTGTCCAAAAAACGCAGCAGCTGGACCTGTGTTTTGGGGTCGGCATCGCCGATCTCGTCCAGGAAAACTATGCCGCCGCTGGTTTCCTCCAGTATGCCGCGCCGGTCGGTATAGGCGCCGGTGAAGGCCCCTTTCTTGTGGCCGAACAGCTCCGAATAGGTCAGTTCGCCGGCATAGGCGGCAATGTTGGATTTCTTGACCGGCAGTTCGCCGTTCGGGTTGAGATCGCGGCGATACAATTCGTTGAGCTTGTTGTAGAGGTTGTTGAAGAAGAATTCCTTGCCGGAGCCGGTTTGCCCGGTAACCAGAATCGACGGCAGTCCGATGGTGGCCTCCTGCAGGATGTTGCGGGCCCAATAGACGATGCGGTTGAAGAGCGGCGGCGAAACGGTGTTGATGAAATCCACCACTTCCTGCGATTTGGGGCTGTTGCCGATGATGTTTCCGAGGCGGTAGGACAAAACGTGCGGGTCCTTGTAGGCCACATCGGTCGTGAGCCGGTTTACCTCGCCCTGCAGACGTTCGATGCGCTGCAGATCGGAGATGTGCCGGGCGGTCAGCGAGCCGATGATCTGCAGAATCCGGCGATGCTCTTCACGGAAAAAATCGTACTGCAGCGAATTCAGGCAGATGACCGCCATGACTTCGTCGTCACAGACGATCGGTACTGCAATTTCGCTTTTGAGCAGATCGCTCATCGAACGGTGGAAGCCGTCACCACGCTGTTCGGTTTCTACCCGCGCTATGATCTTGGGCAGTTTGGTAAAGGCGACATATCCGGTCAGGCTGCGTTGCTCAGGTGGCAGCTCTTTGCCGCCGACCGGAAAAGGGGGTATATGTTTTTTCAGCCACTCCTTGTTTTTGGCGCCGATGATGACTCCGGACTCGTCCTCCACAACAAGCCACTTCATGCCTTCACGTTCACTGACCACGGCGATGCTGCCGGTATCGGCTCCGATCAGTTCGGTGGCTTTGGAAAGAACCTTTGTAAGAAACGGCTGCAGACTCTCGGTTCGCTCATTAAGCAGATCGGTGATTTCGGACAACACCCGGATCTCGAGATGCTCGCCTCCCACCTCGCTGATAACCCTCTCAACCATTTCAGCATGGGTTTGCAGCAGCCCCATCTCAAAATCACTGAAGCGATACAAGTCGCGGGAGTAATAATTGACCAAACAGATTATGCGACGGTTTTCGGGATTATAGCGCGGCACGACATACAACGAGCGCAGCTCCATCGATTCGGTCAGGGCGCGTTTCTGCAGGTTGTGCTGGGTCAGATCGGGGATAAAGAGCGGTTTCAGCAGCCGCTCGTCGGTAATGATGGCCTGGTCGCTGATATAGTGGGAGATCAGCGACTTGCCCTTGCGCAGGTCGATGTCTCCCTGCTGGTAATACATCTTTTCCAGTGTGTCATCGGAAGAGTATCCGGCCAGAATTTCCAGGGCTACGGTTGTGCCTTCCTGCTGAACCGGCACCAGCACCGAGGCCAGCGACACCTTCTCGATCAACTTAACCGCCGACCGGACCATCATGGCGGCCGCTTCGCGTGATTTAAACTCCTCCAGGCGGCGGGCCAGCTGCACCTGCTGGTGATAGATCCTGGCCTGGTCAAGCTGAACGGACACAAGGCCCGCAAACTCGGCCAGTTGCGATTTGCCGCGTGCCGTCACCGATTCTTCCGGCAGGGTCTGGTCAAGGCAAAGCACGCCGATTGATTTGCCGAGACTGACTATCGGCATGACGTAGCTTCTGCGGATGCCGAAACGGTCGGCCATCTCCAGATCAACTGATTTTGCCTGTGCGGCTGAAATTTTGAATTCAACTGGATGTTGACTCATGAAAACCGAGGAGACCACGGTTTCAGTCGAGCCGATTGCAAAACTTGCTTCCCGGATCTCGGCGGTGCGCTGTCCGGTGGCGTGAGTGCAGGTCAGTGCACCGCGCGTCAGATCCTCCAGGTAGATGCGTACCTGTTCACAGCCGGAGATGAGTTGGGCCCCTTCGGCCAGGGCGTACAGCAATTCTCCCTGATTTTCCTTGCCGTAGGCGGCAATCTTTGCATGCAGTTCATCAATTCGGTTGTTGGCAGCCATGGTTGCTCCAGTAACAGGCATTCGAACAATGTTTACTCGCCTGAGTATAAAAAGTACACGACCAGAAATGTAGCGCGGGAGTTGTAACGGGTCAAGCGGGAAATGGAATTGTTCAGCAGGGGCGGGGGCAAAAAAACCCCGCCGTTTCCGGCGGGGCTGACGGGATCTAGCCTTTGAGAACTTTCAGTATTTTTTCGGCTACATCCTTGCCGCTGATGTTGTAGGTGCCTTCGGCCAACTGCTGCCTGATCGCGTTCAGCCTTTCAAGGCGCGCCTCGTCTTCACTGCCTTGTGTAGCTGCCGGGGAAAGCTGGACATTAAAGGCGTCGCCCTGCCCAACGTTCTTCTGGTCCGGATTTCCCTTGGGACGAGCGCCTGGTTTTACGGCATCAACACCCGATAGCGCCATATAATTTGAAACCCGATCCTCTATTTTCATGACAACCTCCGATGGGTGGTTACCCATACTTTATATTAACACAGTCGGCTGATCATTGTGAAAACTTGAGTGTTTTTTAACCGGCTGGTGTCTGCCGGAATTCGCTGCTGATCAGCTCAAACCCTTTCTGATCTGGTAAAGGTCTTCGATATCCAGCCCGTTCCTTTCGTAATATTCCCGTTCCAGTTCCTCAACGTAGAATCGGTCCAGACCCGAGTTTTCCAGAAAATCCTCCCGCAGGCCGACGTTGCGTTCGGCGATGATCTGCGGCAGCAGCGCATGCAGATACATGGCCTCTTTTTTGATGGTGAAGATGGTCTCGTTGAAGAGGTGGTCGGGGATGTCGGCGGTGATACGTTTCTTGGTCTTCAGCTCTTCGACCACTTCGCGGCGTAGTGCTTCCTGGTCGGACTTGGTCGTGAATTTGGAGTAGAAGTTGCGGATGCGGTCGCGAACATATTCCAGCAGGACGATGGCGATACGCTCCTCCTGGTCGATTTCATTCATCTGGCGATAAAGAGTTTCAATAGTTGACCAGCGGGCCTCGATGGCTACCAGTCCCTCCATCAGGGCTTTGACCTTCCGGCGGCCAAAGCTTCCCAGATAGGCATTTGCAAGCAGATCCCGGATAAACAGTTCATGGAAGCAGTCGTCACGCAGGTTGTCGAAGGCGGCTTTATGCTCCAGCAGACCGCGCAGCATCTCCTCATTGATCCTGACATTCTCCATGAAGGCCAGCTGGCTGACCAGATTGGAGACACTGTCAAAGCGGTCCAGATAGGTGATGACGTAGGAGAAGCCATCCAGAAGTGACGTGTCGGCTCCATCGCGGATCTTCTCGTCGCACTGCTTGCTGGCGTCCAGCATGAGCTGGTCGAAGGAGTGGTCCCGATTCTCCATGGTTGCTTTCTTGGCCTGGATAAGCTTGAGCATGTCAACACGGTCGATGCGGCTTTCGATCTCGATCTCCCGGAAAAAGATACCTTCCAGGATCTCGCGGGTTGCAGCAATGTAGTCCTGTTCCCGGCTGCTCTTGAGGTTGCGCCCCTTTTTGAGCATCTCGTCCAGGGTGTAAAACAGGGCCCCCGGGATCTTGTTGCGCACCGAGAGCGTCTTTAGTCTGGTCAAACGGGCGTTGTCGAGATTGCTGATCTCGCCTCTGGAGTTACACGCCAGCAGGATGTTGCGGTATTCGTCCACAATGCGCTTATTGGCCGGACTGCGGTACATGACATCGATCCGTATGCGCTCCTGCTGATAACGGTCGATCCGGTATTTTGTTGCCAGACTGACCAGCTGGTCGAAATCATCATCCGAGATCTTCTTGTTCCTGAAATAGAGGCTTCTGAACAGGTTGCGGTATTCGCGGTGATGGCGATTGATCAGCTTGACTACAAACAGCTGGGCGGAATCGTCATTCAGCAGTGGAAATATCTCGGAGATCAGGATGTCGTCGCGCTCGTCACCAACCGCCTCCGAACGCTTTATGACCTTGCCCAGCCGTTTGACCAGCTCTTCCTGCTGATTTTTCAGTTGGCGGGACAGCAGGCTGGAATGGACAAAATAGAAGTAGTTGCAGACCGCGTTGCCTTCGAAAAAGATATTGTCGTAGGTTTCGCTGCCGGAGGTACGATCGCTGAATCTGACGGTCCCCGATTCATCAGGACGGGCTCCGTACATGACCAGCCGGTTGATGATATCCGGCTTGGAGAGGTCGGAAGCGGGCTGGTCCACACCAAACATATATTCGCAAAAATAGCCGCCATTGCCCTGATAGTTGATGCCCTCCGGTGTTATGACCAGTTCGTTGCCGGGCGAAAAAATGCGCAGCTGGTCATCATCCTGGACAATGTTAAAAAAATAGCGCTGATAGGCTTCGTTGCCCACCACCATGATGAAATACTCCGTCTGGTCTCCAACAATGCCGTGCAGGCGGATGTCCTTGTGCATCGCTTTCTCCTCAGCGTACCTACAGATCAAACTCCATGCCGTCGTAGGCAAATTCAAAGCCGGGCGGCAGTTTGCCGCGCTCGGAATAAGCTATCTCATGGGTCAGGTGGGTCAGGATGACGCGGGGTGCCGCCAGTCGCCGGGCAACCGCGATGGCTCCTTCAATATTGAAATGGAAAGGGTGCCCTGTCCAGCGCAGGCCGTCGATGATCAATAGCTCCAGTCCCGTCAGCAGCTCCAGCGATGAATCCGGGATTGAGCTGCAGTCGGTCAGATAGGCAAATGATCCGATGCGGTAGCCCAATGCGGTGGTCTTGCCGTGAATCAGCGGCACCGGTATGATTTTCAGGCCGAAAAGTTCAAAGGGGGCGCTTATCTCGTGGGCTGCCAGCAGAGGCGCATAACCGGAACTTTCATGCTCCTGAAAGATATATCTGAAACCGGCCTGCAGGGTTTCCAGAGTACTGCCGGAAGCGTAGCAGGGGATTATCTCCCGGTGCAGGAAATAAAAACCGCGCAGGTCATCGATTCCGTTGACATGGTCGGCGTGGGAGTGGGTGAAAAGAACGGCATCAACAGTTTTTATTCCCTGCCGCAGCGCCTGCCTGCGCAGGTCGGTGGAGGTGTCCACCAGAATGGTGCGCCCCTGGTGCCGGATCATGATAGAGGCGCGGGTGCGCTTGTCCCGTGGGTCATCCGAGTAGCAGACGCGGCAGTTGCAGCCAACCATCGGAACCCCGGTGGATGTTCCACTCCCCAGAATGGTTATCTTCATAACGGTCAACTTTCCTGTAATTTGCCTGAAAATAACAGAATTGAGCAATGCCGGCAAGGTGGTTTTCCCCGGCGTTATTCAGGAAAAAAATGCGTCATTGAGCCATGTCAACCAGCATGGCGATGTTGAGCCCGATTACGACCAGTCCCACAATCCGGAGAACGGCTGCTCCAAAGCGCTTGTTGGCGTAGTTCCCCATGACTTGGTATTTACTCTGAAACCTATCTCCGTAATATTCTAGCAAAATCTTTATCTTCGTTATGGAAAAAATCATCGAAGCCAGACTCTAGCGTTTGATCATTGAAGTTGAACTCTTTATGTGTCGTATAGATTTCATCAAACTTATGGTGAATGTCCATAAACGCTTCAAAAATTTGTGGATCAAAGTTCTGAGGTATGGTTCTATCATCGCCTAATGTCATAATTTGGATTGTCTGTTCGTGAGGCAAACTTTGCTTGTATGGCCGTCGCATTCGCAGGGCATCATATACATCTACCAAACATATTAACCTGCCAGCCAGTGATATCTCCTCACCTTTCTTACCATCGGGGTATCCGCTTCCATCAAAATATTCATGGTGATCTTTGGCAATTAGTTCTGCGCATCTTAGAATGGGAGAGGTTGAATTGGCTAATATGTTGGCACCTATTACCGAATGAGTCTTCATGATTTCAAATTCAGATGCATCCAGTTTGTCCGTTTTGTTTAAAATGCTGTCCGGGATACCTATTTTGCCAATATCGTGCATTGGTGAAGCATAGTATATGATTTCTACATCACTTTTTGACCAACCCAATGTAGTGGAAAGCAGCAATGCATAATATGAGATTCGGATAATGTGATCTACGGTGTCCTTGTCTTTATATTCGCTTGCAATAGTTAATCTTCTGATGGTCTCAATGTAGGAGTTTCGCAACTCGCTTGATTTTTGTCTAACCTCTTCTTCGAGCATAATGTTGAACTTTTGTATAGCGTCTTGATGCTCTTTGGCTTTGAGAAGATTGCGAATTCGTGCCGCCAACTCAATTGGGTCTACTGGTTTGGAAATAAAATCGCTAACACCTGCTTCGAAGGCATCAGCTTTGACATTCCGATCGGAGCTTGATGTGGCATAAACAACAGGTATTGTAAATAAATCTTGTTTGGAGCGGATGGCTTTACATACTTCCAGGCCAGACATGTTTGGCATCGTATGGTCAAGGAGTACAAGGTCGCAATTGATATTGGATAGAATATTCAGAGCTTCTTCACCACATGAAGCTAGAAGCACCGTATATCCAATTTCATCAAGAATTGCTTTGTATAATACAAGATCGAATTTATTATCATCCACGCATAAGACGGTCGCACTCATTTATCGCACTCCACTTATAACTCTGTAGGATCTTTTCGCCTGCAAGTTTTTGTCAGATATAATTATTTCAAGTGCATCCCTGGCATACGTTAGCATTGAGAGTGCCAACATAATAAGTGAAATAACCAAAATAAATTAATTATTCAATGAAACCCACTGAGCTGCATGATTATGTCTAGTTGCACCATATTTCAAGAATATCAGTAGATTGTCTTAAATTATCCAATATCAATATTGAAGATTAGCTGTGATGAGTGCATGGTTATATGACGGCATGATAAGATCGCCTGACAGTGTAACCACGTTGAAAATTTATAGGGGTGAATCTTTTCAGATGGATGGACAATCCGGAAGATAGGGGCCACCTGCGGGGTCTTCAGGATTACATTGTTGCTTGAATTTCTGATAATCAAGAAGTGACAGGTCGTTATTATAATAGATCAACCTGGCACCCTTTATAATCCTCAATCCCCGGAGGAGTGGAAAAAACCCATATTCCTTCTCCCGAGAGGAGAAGGTGCCCCGAAGGGGCGTATGAGGGGCAAGAGACGGTTCACTTGTCGTTGATATACTGCAACGCATACTTCACATAATTATCAGCCGACTTTTTCAGCCAGGCCACTTCATCCGGCGTCAGGTCGCGCTTGTACTTGGCCGGGGCACCGACCCAGAGGGTATGCTGTGGAACGATGGTGCCTTCGGTGACCAGGGCCCGCGCGCCTATCAGGGCGCCTTCTCCGATTACGGCATGATCCATCACCATGGCCTGCATGCCGATGAAACAGAGGTTATGCAGGGTGCAGCCGTGCAGGGTCACGCTGTGGCCGATCGTGACGTCGTCACCGATGATCAGTGGCGCTCCGGGGTCGTCGGCGTGCTTCTTGTGGGTGACGTGCAGCATGGACAGGTCCTGCACGTTGCTGCGGGCACCGATGCGGATGGAGTTGACATCGCCGCGGGCCACGCAGTTGTACCAGATGCTGGATTGTGGTCCCATCTGCACGTCTCCGATGATGACGGCAGTCTCGGCAACGAAGGCGGTCGGGTCGATCGTGGGCTGAATGCCCTGGAAGGGTCTGATCATGGTTTCATTCCTCAAAAAAATGATGGTTGCAGCGCCGGAGAGTATACCTGCTCCAAAATGAGATGGCAATCCCGCTGTTTTCGGGAACGATTGCACAATTAAACTACTTGTTGACGGGCGCTGTTTTTGCTATGTTGCAAAGTCGATTCCAATCAGATAAGGGGATAGCACACGATGAAATTCACCAAGATGCAGGGTGCCGGAAATGATTACGTCTATGTTAACTGTTTTGAGGAGACGATCAGCGACCCCCGCCAGACCGCCATACAGGTTTCAAACCGCAACTTCGGCATCGGATCGGACGGACTGATCCTGATCATGCCGTCGGAAGTGGCCGATGTACGCATGCGCATGTTTAACTCCGACGGTTCCGAGTCCGAGATGTGCGGCAACGGCATTCGCTGCGTGGCCAAGTACGCCTTTGATCACGGCATCGTTTCAAAGGCCGAAATAACCGCCGAGACCGGCGCCGGCATCCTGACGCTGCAGCTCTTCTGCGGTGCAGACGACAAGGTCGAAAGGGTGCGCGTTAACATGGGGCCGCCACGCCTGGCGCGGGCCGAAATACCGATGACCGGTGACCCGACTGCCCAGGTTGTCGCCCAGCCGCTGACCGTACTTGACCGCACCTTTCAGATTACCTGCGCCTCGATGGGCAACCCGCACTGTGTCATCTTTGTCGATGACGTTGCCAATTTTCCGGTCGCTACCTACGGTCCGCTGATCGAAAACAACCAGCTCTTTCCGCGTCGCACCAATGTTGAATTCATCCAGATTATTTCCCGCACGGAGATCCGTCAGCGGACCTGGGAGCGCGGCGCCGGTGAGACCCTGGCCTGCGGCACCGGCTCCAGCGCCGTTACCGCAGCCTGTGTGCTGAACGGGCTGACCGGGAAGAAGATCCTCAACCACCTGTCCGGCGGGGACCTTGAGATGGAATGGGCCGAGGACGGCAACATCTATATGACCGGTCCGGCGGTAGAAGTGTTTTCCGGCGAGATCAAGCTCTAACAGAACAAGACTGCCTCCAAAAAGCTTTCATCACAGAGTTCTACGTGGTAAATATTTTTTATTTTATTGATCAATCACTGTAGGTACCATGTCGCGTGCACTAAACATCATAAACTGCCTTCTGGGCATTGCCATAATCGCCTTGGTGGCGGGAATCGCCTCCGACCGCCTTTCATCAAGCCTTGGAAACTCTTTCCTTGGCAAAGCGGGAAAAGAAGCTGTCATTCCAGCCCCTGCATTACCCCGCACTGAACAGCTGTCCTACTATGCCCCGATCCTGACGAGTGGCCTGTTTGGCAAAATGTCACAGGGACAACTGACGCCGATAACTAATGTCTCTGCGGCGGCTCAGGCCGCTCCGGCTACGGCCCCGGCCGAGCTGATGCTGCTGGGTACGGCCGTTGGATCCTTCCGCGAAACATTCGCATTTGTGAGGCATACGACGAAACAGGAAGAGCGGGTGTTTCGCCTGGGAGATATGGTTTTTGATGCCGGCCGTCTGGTTGAAGTAAAAAAGGAGCAGGCCTTCATCGTAATCAATGGCAAAAAAGTCGAGTTGTTGACCCCTTTGACGCCCCCCTCTGCCGCACCGGCCGGTCAGCCGCTGCCCGGTGCGCCGCATGGCGTTGCTGCCGTGGCCAGCACCGGGGCAGGGAACTATGTCATCGACCAGCGGGCGCTTAATGCCGCTTTGGACAACCCGGCCCAGGCCATGTCGGATGCCAGGCTGCTCCCCAGCCAGAAAGAAGGCAAGGTCGAGGGCTTCCGTGCTTCGGAGGTCAAGCCGAACGGAGTCTTCTCTATGATTGGTATCAAAAATGGTGATGTGATACTGAGACTCAATGATTTTCCAATGGACTCTCCCGACAAGGCGCTGCAATCATTTATCGCTCTCAAGGGGCAAAGCCGGCTCAAGCTCGACATGATAAGGGATGGGCAGCCGGTGACTTTCAACTACGATATACGCTGATTTGGAGGCTCACTTGACACAATATTTACTACGTACTCTCTGTACCCTGCTGGTGGCAGGGGTCCTCTGCGCCTCTCCGGTTCTGGCGGCCGGCAAGGGGGTGGTGCTTAATTTCAACGAGGTGGATATCTCCACCATGGTGAAATTCATCAGCGACCTGACCGGCAGGAACTTCATTCTTGATGAACGGGTCAAGGGCAAAATTTCGGTCTATTCTCCATCAAAGCTCTCGACCGAAGAGGCCTATAACGTTTTTGTCTCGGTGCTGGAGCTGAAGGGCTTTACGGTCGTGCAGAGCGGCAAGGTTGCCAAGATCGTGCCTTCCGCCAGCGCCAAACAGTCCGGTTTTAAACTGCTTCCGGCAGGAGCGGCTCTGCCGGTCAATGAAAGCTACGTTGCCCAGGTTTCCAAGCTGGAGAATATCTCGGCCCAGGAGGCGCTGACCTTCCTGCAGCCGATGATTTCAAAGGATGGCCATATCTCGGCCTTCGGTCCCGGCAATCTGATTCTGATGGTGGATTCCTCGCTCAACATCCGCAAACTGCATGGCATTCTGCGGACCATCGACACCGAACGGACCCGGGAAGGGCTTGAGATAATATATCTGAAAAATGCCTCGGCCGAGAGCGTTGCCACAACCATTCGCCAATGGCTGAGCGGTTCCGACGTCAAGCCTGCCGCACAGCCGGCTGCGGCCGGTGGTGGCGGCGGCGGGGGCAGTGGAGGAAGCGTCCTGGCTGACCAGCGTCTGAACGCCCTGCTGGTTTTCGGCAATGAAAACACCAAAAATGCGGTCCGCGAGATGGTGGCCAAGCTGGATGTAGCTCCACCCGAGGCCAGCAGCAAGGTCAATGTCTACTATCTGGAGAATACCGACGCCACCGAGATGGCCAAGGTGCTGGACGGAGTGGTCAAGGGCATCACCGCGCAGGCAACGGCAGCGGGTCTGCCCGGTGCCGCCGCTCCCCAGGTCTCGCCTTTCGAAAGTGGTAAGGTCACCATTACTGCTGACAAGACATCCAACTCCCTGGTGATCATGGCCTCCCCCAACGACTACAACAACCTGATCCAGGTCATTAAAAAACTGGACCGCCGCAGCAAACAGGTCTTCGTGCAGGTGCTGATCGCCGAGATTTCACTGGACAAGTCCAGGGAGTTGGGGCTGCAGGGTGGTGTTATCGGAGGCGGTATTCTTAACAAATACTTGACCGTGGCCGGCCTGTACGATCCGTTTGGATCCCTGGGATCCATCGGCAGTATCATTGCGGCGGGAGGGGCGCTGGCTCCCGATGTTTCGGCCAGCCCGATCAATGTGGCGGCGGTACTCAAGGCACTGGACAGGAACGGTCTGGTAAACATTCTTTCTACTCCCAACATCCTGACCTCCGATAATAAAGAGGCCGAGATCAATGTGGGTGAGAATGTTCCCTTTCAAGGGTCGTCTACCCTGTCTTCAGGTGTTTCTCAGACGTCTATTGAACGCAAGGATATCGGCATCAATCTCAAGATCAAACCCCAGATCAGCGAGGGCGACTATATCCGCCTGGATATCAATCAGGAAATTTCGGCTGTTAAAAATGACAAGGGTCAGGCCATCGATCTGGTTACCACCAAGCGTTCGGCCAAGACCAGCATCGTCGTCAAGGACAAGGAAACGGTCGTGATCGGCGGACTGATCCAGGACACCGAAGATGAAAACATCCAGAAGGTGCCCTTCCTGGGGGATATTCCCGGACTGGGGTGGTTGTTCAAAACCAAGACCAAGTCGCGCAAGAAGACCAACCTGCTGATCCTGCTCACACCCCGTATCGTCAAGGATGCCGCTGACCTGACGGCCGTCTCCGATGAACAGCGGTCGAAATTCGGCGAGGCCGCCAAAAATCGCGATCCTGTCGATGTTCAAAAAGGGATCTCCGGCAAATGAGTGCGGCGACGATTCCAGAGGAGTTGGAGCATGTTGCCCGCAAACTGGGAATAAACTTCCAGGCTGAGATACGCAATGATGAGGTTGATTCCGGTCTATTGAGTCGTGTTCCGCTGGCCTTTGCCCGCTCCAACTGTATCCTGCCTCTGCGCGAACGGGATGGCACCGTCCGGGTTGCGGTTTCCAGTGCCAGCGGACTGCTGTTGCTGGACGAACTGCGCATGCTGTTCGGCAAGCCGATCGAAGCGGTGCTGGTGCCGACCCCGGTCCTGGCCGATTTCATCAACCATGTCTATGCCGGCGTATCCGGCACGGCCCGCGAAGTGCTGGAGGAACTGGAGGGAGTGGATCTCTCCACCATCGCTACCGAGTTGGGGCAACCTCAGGATCTGCTGGATCTGACCGATGAAGCGCCGGTCATCCGTCTGCTGAACTCGATCCTGTCCGAGGCGGTCAAGGAACGGGTCAGCGACGTACATATCGAGCCGTATGAGCGTGACCTGCTGGTACGTTTCCGCATTGACGGCATCCTCTACGAAAAACTGTCCCCCCCCAAGATCATCCAGGACGCCCTGCTTTCCCGAGTCAAGATCATGGCCGGTCTCAATATCGCCGAAAAGCGTCTGCCGCAGGATGGCCGCATCCGCGTGATCGTGGCCGGCCGTGACGTGGATATCCGTGTTTCGATCATTCCGACCTTCTACGGCGAACGGGCCGTGCTGCGCCTGCTGGACAAGAAGAAAGGCATTCTGTCGCTGGCCGATATCGGCCTGGGAGAGCTCGGCGTGCGCACCCTGGAGCGGATGTTGACCCGCACCAGCGGCATCATCCTGGTGACCGGTCCGACCGGCAGCGGTAAATCCACCACGCTGTATGCCGCCCTGAACCGGGTCAACTCCAGCGAGAAGAACATCATCACGATCGAAGACCCGATCGAATACCAGATCAGGGGTATTGGCCAGATTCAGGTCAATCCCAAGATCGACCTGACCTTCGCCAGCGGTCTGCGCTCGATCCTGCGCCAGGACCCGGACATCATCATGGTCGGTGAAATCCGCGACTCCGTAACGGCCGAAATCGCGATTCAGGCCAGTTTGACCGGCCATCTGGTGCTTTCCACGCTGCACACCAACGATGCCGCCACCGCCGTAACCCGCCTGGTGGACATGGGCATCGAGCCGTTCATGATCGCTTCGTCGCTCTCCGCCGTTGTGGCCCAGCGGCTGGTGCGGGTGATCTGCCCACATTGCCGCGAGGAATACCGTCCGGACGAGGTGTATGCCGGTGTAAGCCTGCCGGAGAAACTTTACCGCGGGCGGGGCTGCGACAAATGTTTCGGTCTGGGAACCCTGGGACGTACCGCTATCTACGAGATCCTGCCGATCGATCAGGAACTCTGCTCGATGATCATCCGGCGCTGCCATTCCGGCGAGATCAAGGAATACGCCGTTTCCCGCGGCATGAAGACCCTGCGCGATGACGGCCTGGCCCGGGCGGCAGCCGGGGTCACCACCATCGAAGAGGTGCTGCGAGTGACCCAGGACGATTATGCCGACGTTCCGCTATAAGGCATACAATCCCGCCGGATCGTCGGTTGCCGGCAGCATCGAGGCCGACTCCGAGCGCCAGGCCATGCAGCAGCTGAAAGGCAAGGGTCTGTTGGCGCGCGAGGTGGTAGAAGAAGGGGGCGCCAAAGATACAGCTAAAAGTTTTTCGTTCCGCCGGGGCGTTTCCGCCTCCGACCTGTCGCTTTTTACCCGCCGCCTGGCAACACTGGTGGCCTCGGCGGTCCCGCTCTTCGAGGCGATGGGTTCGCTCTGCGATCAGGAGGAGAACGGCCCGCTGCGCCAGGCTCTGGTGCGGGTAAAGGAGCGCATCGCCGAAGGAGCCTCCCTCTCACGGGCGCTGGCGGCGGAACCTTCGATCTTTGGTGAGAGCTACGTCAGCATGGTGGCGGCCGGTGAGGCCGGTGGAGCCCTGGATGCCGTGCTGGAACGGCTGGCCGATTTCCTGGAAGAGCAGGAACAGGTGCGCAGCAAGGTCACCTCGGCCCTGGCCTACCCGATCCTGATGCTGCTGGTGGGGGGAGGCGTGATGATCTTCCTGCTGACGGTCGTGATCCCCAAAATAGTAGTCATCTTTGAAGACAGCAAGGCCGCCCTGCCGCTGCTGACGATCATGCTGATCAAGATCAGTCATTTTCTGCGCGGCTGGTGGTGGATTCCGCTCGGCCTGATCATTGCCTCAATTCCCCTCTATCGTAAAGCCATGCTGCGTGACAATCTGCGTTTCAAGCGTGATGCTCTTCTGCTCAAGCTACCGGTCGCCGGCGGCATGCTGCAGGGACTGATTCTGTCCCGTTTTGCCCGTGTGCTGGGTCTGCTGCTCTCCAGCGGAGTGCCGATCATGCGCGCCCTGGAGATAACCGGCGAGGTGCTGGTCAACCGGGTCTACCGTTCCTATCTGCGGGAAGTGATGGAAGAGGTGGCCCAGGGTGGCAGCCTGTCCGCGAGCCTGAAGAAGAGTCCGCTTTTCCCGCCGCTACTGGTGCATCTGGCCGGTGTCGGAGAAAAGGGGGGCAATCTGGAGCAGATGCTGGTCAAGGCCGGCGTCGCCTACGAGCGCGAGTTCGGCACCCGCCTGCAGCGCCTGATGGGCCTGATGGAGCCACTGCTGGTACTGGCAATGGGAGTGGCGGTCGGGACGGTCGTGCTGGCGGTGCTGCTGCCGATCTTCGAGATGAACCAGTTGATAAAATAGGAGCCTGTCATGGACTTCACCAAGATGCTGCATAAATTCACTGTAGTCCCCTCTTTGACCGAAGAGCTGGCTGCCCTGCAGCGGGTGGCCTACAATCTGTGGTGGAGCTGGGAACCGGACGGCATCAACCTGTTTCGCCGACTGGATGCCGACCTGTGGAAATCAACCCGTCATAATCCGGTGGAGATGCTGGGAATCCTGCAGCAGACCACGCTGGAGGCGCTCAAGAGCGACGAGGGTTTCATGGCCCACCTGAAACTGGTGGACGAGAAACTGACCGAATACCTGGAAGAGCGAACCTGGTTTCAGAAAACCAGCAACGGCTTTTCAAAGATGGAAGTGGCTTATTTCTCGATGGAATTTGGCTTGCACGAGTCGTTGCCGATCTATTCCGGAGGTCTCGGCATTCTGGCCGGCGACCATCTTAAATCTGCCTCCGACCTGGGGCTGCCGCTGGTGGGGGTCGGCCTGCTGTACCGCCAGGGCTATTTCCGCCAGTACCTGAACAACGAGGGGTGGCAGCAGGAGTATTATCCCGAGAATGACTTCTACAATCTGCCGCTGACGCTGGAGCGGGACGAAAACGGCCTGCCGCTGTCATTCGAGCTGGAGTTCGGTCCCCGTAAATTCCAGGTGCACATCTGGCGGGTTCAGGTAGGCCGGGTGCCGCTCTATCTGCTGGATACCAATCTGGAAGAGAACAGCCCCGAGGACCGCCTGATCACGGCCCAACTCTATTTCGGCGACAAGGAGATGCGCATCATCCAGGAGATCCTGCTCGGGATTGGCGGCATCCGCGCCCTGCGAATGCTGGGGATCATTCCGAATGTCTGCCATATGAACGAGGGACATGCCGCCTTCCTGGCGCTGGAGCGTATCCGGCTGTTGATGGAGAAGCGCGGCCTCACTTTCAATGAGGCCCGTGAAGTCGTCACGGCCGGCAATATCTTTACCACCCATACCCCGGTTGAGGCCGGCATCGATCATTTCCCACCCGAACTTCTGGACAGGTTTTTTACACGCTATGTCAAGTCGCTGGGGCTGACTCAAGATGAGTTTATCGGCCTGGGACGTCAGAACCCGAAAAACCCGCAGGAGAGTTTCTGCATGGCGGTGCTGGCGCTGAAACTGGCCGGCCATACCAACGGCGTCAGCCAGCTGCATGGCGAAGTTTCGCGCAAAATGTGGAAGAACGCCTGGCCGGAGTTGCCGGAGGAACAGTTGCCGCTGAACTCGATCACCAACGGCGTCCATACCCGCACCTGGATGTCCAACCAGATGGCCAGCCTCCTGATCCGCTACCTGGGAACCCGCTGGCTGGACGATCCGACCGACCATAATGTCTGGCGGCGAATCTCCAAGATCCCGGACGCCGAGTTGTGGCGCACCCAGCAGAATTGTCGCGAGAAGCTGGTCGATTTTGCCCGCAAGCGCCTCAAGGAACAGCTGGTCAAGGTCGGCGCCACTACCAAGGAGATCGCCACGGCCGAGGAGGTGCTTGATCCCGAGGTGCTGACGATCGGTTTTGCCCGGCGTTTCGCTACCTACAAGCGCGGAACGCTGCTATTGCGGGATCTGGACCGTCTGGCGCGCATCCTCAACAACCCGGAGATGCCGGTGCAGTTCATCTTTGCCGGCAAGGCCCATCCCCAGGATCAGGAGGGGAAGGAGCTGATCCGACAGATCGTGCAGGCCTCGCATCAGGAGCGCTTTCGGCACCGGATAGTCTTTATCGAGGATTACGATATGGAGGTGGCCCGCCATCTGGTACAGGGGGTCGATGTCTGGCTAAATACCCCGCTGCGGCCGATGGAGGCCAGTGGTACCAGTGGCATGAAGGTTGCTTTCAACGGTGGTCTCAACATGAGCATCCTGGATGGCTGGTGGTGCGAGGGGTATCAGGGCAATAACGGCTGGGCCATCGGTAAGGGCGAGGTTTACGAAGATATCGAGTACCAGAATCAGGTTGAGGGGCGGGCGCTGTACGATCTGCTGGAGAAAGAGGTCGTTCCGCATTTCTACGAGCAGGGCAGTGACGGAGTACCCCGCTCGTGGGTTGCAACGATGAAAGCCTCCATGCAAAGCCTCTGTCCCGTTTTCTCCACCGATCGGATGGTGCAGGAGTATACCGGTCGTTCCTACCTCCCCTCCTATTCCCAATGGAAGCGGCTTGTCGATGACGAAATGTCACTGGCCCTCGATCTGGCCCGCTGGAAGGAACGCATCTTCAGGCTTTGGTCGAAGGTGCGCATCCAGCAGGCTGAAGCAGAAGTGGCCGATGCCGTGGCGGTCGGCAGCCTGGTCCCGGTTGCCGCCCGGATTGCACTGGGTGATATTCCGGCGGATGAGGTTTCGGTGGAAGGGTATTTCGGGGCGCTGGATTCCACCGGCAATATTCAGGGTGGAGAAACGGTAGTGCTTGAGGTGAAGGGTGATCTCGGGAACGGAGTCTTCCAGTTCAGCGGTGCCTTCGAATGCCGTTTCTGTGGGCGGCACGGTTTCATGTTACGGGTCATGCCGCGACACAGGATTTTAGGTAACATATATGAACCGGGCTACCTGATCTGGGGATAATATATCAATTGGCGAACACAATATGGCCATAGCAGCTGACATTCAGCAACAGGTTTACGACCTGCTTTCCCGCTCCTCAAGTCTCTCCTTCGTCACCGCCGACCAGGAGGGGTCCGGCCGGACTGCGCTGACTCCCGGCCAGCGGGTAACTGCGGAGGTGGTGGGGACACTGCCGAATAATCGTGCGCAGGTGCGGGTCGGCAACGAGCGCTTTAATCTCGACCTGCCGATGGCGGTACGGTTGGGGCAGACCCTGGAGATGACCTTCGTCTCCGAGGACCCCCGTTCAACTTTTGCAATCGCCCGCCAGGGTGGTGTCTCACCTCCGGTAAGCCTCTCGGACGCGTCCCGCCTTTTGAGCCTGCTGATTTCCAGCGAACAGATCCTCGATCCCAGGCTGCGCTCTTCCCTGCAGAATATCGGTGACATGCTGCGGCGTTCATCCGGTGAGGCGGGTGTGCTGGCCAACCTGTTGGACGAGGCCCTGACCTACGGAGCCTTGCGGGAAGGTGTCAAAGCAACACCCCAGGCACTTGGTGATTCGATGCAGGAACCGGGGAACAAGCAGACGCAGATGCAACCGGGTTCGCGTCAACTGACTCAGGACCAGTCCCGGCTGGCGGCTTTTGAATCCAACGCTGCCCAGATACTCAGGAACATCGCCCACAGTTCACGCTTCATACTGGTTGAGGCGGCTAATCTGCCGCAGACGCCTCTGCCGCTCATGCCGGGCGAAGAGGTCAATGCGGTGGTCGTCGGCAGCACACTGCCGGGCGGACGGACTTTTGTGCAGATCGCCGGCACAGCCCTGGAGCTGGTATTGCCTCGAACCATCACGGCCGGTGAGCTGCTGCGGCTGACCTACATCTCTTCACAGCCGAAGCCGACCTTTGCCATTCCCCGCACGCAGCCCGATACTTCGCCAGGATCCCTTAGTGAGGCCGGACGTTGGTTGAGTGTACTGGAACATCTGGAAGGGGGTGTGTCCGATCAGCAGATGCATGTCCTGGAACGTCTTAATACCGTGTTGAAGAGTCTTCCGCCGGATTCGCCCGCATTTACAGCTATTCTGGATGAAGCCATCACCTACCAGACCGTCATGCGGTCGCAAGCAGCGGCTGAACAGTCGTCTTCGGCGGCAGCGCTGTCGGCAGCCGGGCAGACGCCCGTCCCGTTCGGAAACGGCATCGTCTTGAGTGACGACATGGCCAAGCTTCTTCAGGCCGTGATCAAGGGCAATCGTTTGGCGCTGCTTGAATCGCTCAGCCAGCAGGCCGCGCCGACCGGTTTTAACCCGGGCCAGCAGTTGAAGGGGGAGGTGCTGGCCGCTTTGGGGGGAGGCCGCTTCATGGTTCAGGTGGCGGGTCAGACACTGGAGTTCACGATGCCGAAAGGGATCCGACGCGGCGACATGCTCAATCTGTTTTTCATTACAGAAGAACCTCAAAGTACGTTCCTGATGACCCGTTTCGGCAAACCGGGGGATGCACGGGTCAGTGACACCGGCCGCTGGTTGAGCGGTTTTCTGGGGGCGGCTGCCGAACAACTTCCACCCCAGACGGCCATCGGCCTCCTGCGGATCCTGCTTTCCTCGGCACCCACGGACGCACCCCAGGTTGGGCAGATGCTTCAGCAGGGGCTTCGTGACAGCGGCCTGTTTTATGAATCCCATCTGACACGCTGGTTTGGTGGTGAATACCCGCTGGACGATCTCCTGAAGGAGCCCCAGGGACGACTGTCGCCGCGCATGCCGCAACCGGTGGTGCAGCAGCCGGGGACCGCTGCGGATGCACTGGCCCAGGCCGGCCTGGGGGACGCTTCCACCGAAATTATGGAGGCCGTCTTCAAGAAGGCCGGCAGCGGCATGTCTCACGAAGGAATTGCCGATCAGCGCACATTGCCGATCGTCAGTGAACAGCTTTCGACACTGCAGAATGGCCAGCACGTTTTTCGGGGTGACCTGTTTCCCGGTCAGCCCATGGAGTGGACCGTTGCTGAGCGGGATGCCCATCGTAACGGTTCCGGTGTGCGTGAACGCACCTGGGAGACCAGTGTCGATATCACTCTGCCGCGACTGGGTCCGATCAAGTTCCGGCTGGCTCTTGACGGCACACTTGTCAGTGTGGACATTCGTGCTGAAGACAGCGCCGTCGTTCCGCAACTGGCTGCCGGAAGAGTGCGTCTGACGGAGCAGTTGGAGGCCGCCGGACTGACACCGGCGGACATGAACATACGCCATGCCGGATCGTAATAACGAAGAGCGCCGGGCGGCGGCTCTTTCCTATAAGCAGGGTTATTATGCCCCCGTTGTGGTTGCCAGGGGCAAAGGGGTTGTCGCTGAAGCGATTATCGCCTGTGCCCATGAGGCCGGGGTCTATGTCCACGAGTCGCCCGAACTGGTCAGGCTGCTGATGCAGGTGGACAGTGATCAGTTTATACCTCCCGAGCTGTACCGGGCGGTTGCGGAAGTGCTGGTGTGGCTGCATGCGATGGAAAATGAACGGGTTTGATTTACAATCAGGAGGAGCTGCGATGCAGATAAAGTTTGGTACGGACGGCTGGCGAGGCCTTATTGCCAGAGATTTCACTTTTGACAACCTTTCGCTGGTGGCACAGGCCACGATGGATTATCTGAACAGGGAAGGTCTGGGAGCCAAAGGGCTCGTAATCGGTTATGATCGCAGGTTTCTGTCGCGGGACTTTGCCCGCCGGGTGGCCGAGGTTGCCGCAGGCAACAGCATCCGCGTACGCCTGACGGAAGAGTATGCTCCGACACCGGCGGTCTCATGGGCTGTGGCGGAATCCGGTGCCGGCGCCGGTATCATGATTACCGCCAGCCATAATCCACCGGAATATAATGGATTCAAGATTAAGGAGGGCTTTGGCGGCTCGGCCCTCCCTGCGACCACCAAAATTCTTGAAGAAATAGTTGCCTTCAACATTGGCAGCAATCGTCGCGTTGTGGCGGTCCCGTATGAAGAAGCGCTGGGAAAGGGACTGATCGAACTCTTTGATCCCCGCGAAGGGTATTTTCACCAGATCAGTCGTTATGTCGATCTGAATCTGATAACAACGGCAGGCATTGCGGCAGTGGTGGATCCGATGTACGGCGCCGGCTGCGGCTACATTCCACAGCTGCTGCCATCGGTAAGCGAAATTCACAACAGCGAAAATCCGTCCTTCGGCGGCCAGGCTCCCGAGCCCATTGCACAGAACCTTCAGGAACTGTCAGCCTTGCTCAAGAGCGGCAAATACAAGGTGGGTCTGGCGCTGGACGGCGATGCCGATCGTATCGGAGCGGTCGATGAAAATGGAGACTTCTTCTCATCACACTGTATCTTTACCGTCATCCTGCAACATCTGATCAAGCATAAAAAACTGACGGGTGCTGTTGTCAAAACGGTTTCAACAACCCGCATGGTGGATCTGCTGGCCGGTAAATATGGTCTGGAGTTGTTTGAAACTCCGATCGGTTTCAAGCATATCTGCGAACTGATGCTGGAGCAGGATATCCTGATGGGCGGCGAGGAGTCCGGCGGGTTGGGGGTCAAAGGCCATATTCCGGAACGGGACGGAATCCTGCTGGGACTGCTGCTGCTGGAGGCGGTGGCGGTCAGCGGTAAGGGACTGCGGCAGTTGCTGGATGAAACAATGGATGAAATCGGACATTTTCACTACCGTCGCATCGACCGCCGCATTGAAAACGCCGCCAAGGAACAGCTGATCGATAAGCTGCGCTCCCACCCGCCGACCGAGATCGACGGCCGCCAGGTCACGGGTACAAATTTCAGCGATGGCTTCAAGTTCATATTTGATAATGGTGACTGGTTGCTGATACGGCCGTCCGGAACGGAGCCGGTGTTGCGACTTTACAGCGAAGCCGGTTCTCTGGATCAGGTGGAGCGGTTTCTGCGGTCGGCGATAATTATTGCCGATATGCGAGACGGTTATTAACCGTATTTTGCCAACTGCTGTAATCTTGGATTGCGCCTGCGGAATATTTGTTTATAATCTGTCCTCCGTGCCATACGAGCCAATATTCAAACAGTATTCAATTTATCGCAATAACACACCACAAGAGGAGAAAACTGAAAATGGCTAACATTCTGATTGTTGATGATTCATCCACCATGCGAAAAATTATTTCCAGGTCCCTGCGGCAGGCCGGTTTGACGGTTGACGAGATTTATGAGGCCGGTGACGGTATTGAGGGATTGAGTGTTATCGCCTCGGGCAAATCTATCCAGTTGATATTGTCCGATATCAATATGCCCAATATGGATGGCCTTGAATTTGTCAAGGCGGTACGCGGCAACGGTAACTCCACACCGATCGTCATGATTACGACCGAGGGGGGCGAAGATATCATCAAGGAGGCCATGTCCAGTGGTGCCAGCGACAGTATCAAAAAACCGTTCACCCCTGACCAGCTCCAGGAGAAGCTGGGGGGGCTTATATGAGCCTGAGTGCCGGCATATCCGCATCAACCTCGTTTACAGAAGAACAGTTGGCAGGCTACGTCATATCTGCTACACAAGAAGTATTCTCAACCATGGTCATGATGGACATAACCGATGAATTTCCGCTGAAGGAGCCGGTCAGCCGTTTCAAGTGCAGTATCACCGGCATGGTCGGTTTTGCAGGCACCTACTCCGGGGTTATTTCGATACACTGTCCGGTTGAACTGGCGCTCAAGATCACTTCCAACATGCTCGGCATTGACTGTGACGAAATCAACGATGACTTAAACGATGCCGTTGGAGAAATAGCGAACATGCTGGGTGGCAGTGTCAAGCAGGTGCTGTCCAAGGGGGGGCTGGATATCAAACTCTCGATCCCGACGGTTATTTCGGGTGAGGATTATACGGTTAACTCACTTTCCGACATGGACTGCGTCGTGATTCCGTTCGTTATTGAAAATCATAAATTACTGGTTGGGCTCACCTTGAAGAAGGAAGATTAACTCCAGCAACAGTCGGAGTTCACTGTCTGGCGCAGCGTCGTCATACTGAATCCGTACCGGAAGACGAATCGAATGGATGGTTATAAAACTCTATATGGACTTCTTGAAACTGCCCTGAAGCAGGCTGGCGAAGAAAGCGGCATGCTGCTGGGGCAGGAGCTTTCGATCGTTCTTTCCGATTCTGTCGCCACCAGCAAGGCTTCTTACTTTGGAGACCTTGATAACGGTTGTTTTGTGCTGGCGGTTGATTCCAGTGAATCGTATGTCGGACAGTTTTATCTGGTGTTCTCGCTACGGGATGCCATCGTAATGAGCAGTATCCTGCTCGGTATCCCTCCCGCCCGCATCCAGGAGAAAAAACGGCTTTCGATTATCGAAAGTGATGATATCGATGCCTTCTCTGAAATAGCCAATATGATCAATGGCGCCTTCAACACCATATTTCAAGGCGAACTTCCAAACAAGATCCGTCTCAAATTATTGTCTCCCAAAAAATATATTCCTGAAATTGACCAGCTGAGCGAGGAAGAGCCGCTGCCGGATGGCGATTATCTGATGTTCCGCTCCAGGCTGGAGATGCCGGGCCAGGAGATGGATCACCTGGATGTAATGATACCGGTACTCCTTGGCAATTTGTATGACCCGCCGGCTGAACAGGCTGCAGATGAACAAGATACCACGCTGCAGCCTGGTGCTATTGCGGATGTTGTTGTCGATGCAGAAAATGCCTCAGATGAATCTGCAGAGTCAGCAACAGTTGCCGCTGCTGTGGGTATTGACAGTGTTGTTGTACTTGAGGACAATGCCGAAGAGCGCCAGCAGATGGTCGAACTGGTGGCGTTTACCGATTTCCAGGTGGCGGAAGGTACCCTGGACGCCGACATTAAGGAATTGTTTTTAGGTCGTAATGTTAGATTGGTCATAATCGGATCCCAGGACGCTGACGACCGTGAGCTGGCGGTCTGCATTAAAGTCAACGCCATTCGTCAGGACTTTCCTCCGCCGATCATCATGAGTGCCGAGTGCTGGACACGAACCGCGGTCTTGAAGGCACTGAAGTATGGAGCGCGGGATATTATAATAAAGCCCTATAACAACGACGATGTTGTTGCCAAGGTCAGGCGCTACTGCAAGTTGCCGCCAGGCTAGGGTGACGAGCATCTTTTGTTGATCGGCAGCATTTCATGCGTTATTAACGCACAAGATGCCGCCATTAATGCACTTATCCCGTTTAGCGAGATTCGGATAAAGCTGATGCCAGTATCAGAGATGTTTTCATATACCCGATTTGACCGGGTGGCCCTTCAGGTACTGCTTATTGGTGTTTTAGCAGTACTGTCAGTATTTGCCGTTTTCCCCGCACAAGCGCAGGCCTCCATCCTGAATCGACTGTACCGGGTCGATGTCACTCCCCACAAAGATTACACCCGCATATCCGTCCGACTTGCTGAACCTCCGGTCTATTCCGTGTCTGCCATTCCAGGCAGCCGACTTCGTCTGGTCATACAGGATACGGAAGGCACGTTGTTCAAAAAATTTCGGCGCTATTCCGATCGAAATATTGGTGGACTGATCTTTTTGAAGCGTGGCGACAACCTGCTGGTAACCTTTCAGATTTCCCGGTCTGTTGGATGGCGCGATCTGTCGCGGCCGGATGTCAGCGCAATAACTCTGGATATTGGAGCGTCGTTCAAAACTGAAAAAACCGGTCCTGCTATTGCCGGACGCGAAAAGATCTGGAATGGCGTCGAAAAGCTGGTGAGAGATTTTGATCCGCCACTTAAGTCGGAAATCCCTTTTTCGCCTACGGATCGACAAATTCTTAAAAATTTTCTGGATGAAAACGAACAGAAGAGCTTTATGTCGGCAGAGTCCGCTCTCTACAAGGGGCAGTTGTCTGAAGCAGAGGAGGTGTTCACTCTTTTTGCGTCGCGTCAGGTGCCGATTCGCCCACTGGCCATGTATCGTCTGGCTGAAACGTGGTACAAGCTGCAGAAATATCCTCAGGCTCTGGCTGCCTTCCGGGAGGCGGAGAAACTCTGGCCGGCTTATCTAGGCTTCAATCCGGGGATTACGTTTTATTATGGGGACAGTATCGCCCGCAACGGGGATTTGGCTCAGGCGCGATCGTTACTGGCAAGCCTTGTTGGTCGTCTGGCAGATAAAAAATATGCTCCCGCCCTGCTTGTGCGTCTGGGTGACATCCTGTCGCGCCAGGGACATGAGCGGGAGGCGCAAGCCATATATCAGAACGTTGCCGAAAATTTCAAGGATACCAAGGCCAATAATATGGCATTGATGCGGCGTGCCGATCAGGGGTTTCTGCAGACGACACCCTGGAATTATCGTCCGTTGAGTGAAGCATATCTGAATGCTTCCAGGCAGAGTAGCGACATCGAT
>JACMKN010000157.1 GCA_014380135.1 Deltaproteobacteria bacterium | reverse complement strand
CAACATCCCGCTGGTGCTGGCAGGGGCACTGCTGCACTCGCTCTGCAGCATCTGGCCCTTTGTGGCCGTCTTCATCACCAGCGGTCTTGTTCAATGGATCTACCTGTCCACGGTTACCCTGATCATGCTGGTGGTGGCCGACAGTGCCCGTTTTCATCACTGCCGGCCGTGGTATGCCATCGGCTATCCCTTGATGTCGGCCCTGTTTGTATTCATCCTGCTGCGCACCATGCTGCTTAACCTCTGGCAGGGGGGTATCCGCTGGCGCGGCACTTTCTATTCCCTGAAGGAGCTGAAGGCGAACAAGGTGTGACAATATTAAAATGAAAGGCCTTTCTCCCGAAAGGCCTTTCATGCAGCGTGTATTATACTGTCAGCAAATCATGCAGGCAGCTGTCAGACAATCTTTTTCAGTTCCTCGATCAAGCCCCCCAGGAAATCATAACCCTTCTGCCAGAAATCGCCGGCGGTGATGTCTATCCCGGCCAGACGTGCCGTGTCGGCTGGCGACAGCGCTCCGCCCGACTCCAGCAGGGCGCGGTAGCCCGCTTTGAATCCATCCCCGTCTTCACGGTATTTCTGGAACAGGGCCAGTACAAGCAGTTCGGCAAAGGTATAGGAATAGCAGTAAAAGCGGCTGTGGATGAAGTGACTGATGTAGCTCCAGCCCCAGCGATAGGCCGGAATCATTTCCACTGAATCCCCGAACAGCTTGCCATTTTCTTCCAGCCAGATCTCGGCGATCCGGTCGTTGGAGAGCAGGCCGTTCTTGCGCTCGTTGTGCAGACGCAGCTCAAAGCGGGTCAGCACGGTCTGGCGGAAGGTGGTGGCGATGATATCCTCGATCTTGGCGCACAACAGGGATTTACGAACGATCGGATCGCTTTCGCTGTCCAGCATGCGGCGGGTCAGCAGCATCTCGCCGAAGACCGAAGCGGTTTCGGCCAACGGCAGCGGGGCGTGGTAATTCAACAGGGTCTGTTTCTGCGACACCACAAAATGCAGTCCGTGCCCGGCTTCGTGGGCAATGGTCGCCAGATCGCGTAGCGTGCCGGTGTAGTTCAACAGCAGGAAAGGCGGTAATTCGGGCGTTATTCCCATGGCAAAGGCGCCGCCCGATTTACCGGTGCGCGGCATAACATCCACGCGACGCTCGCTGAAAAAGGCATCCACGATATCGCCGAATTCCGGGTCGTAGCCGCGGTATGAATCCACCACCCTGGATCTGGCTTCGTCGAAAGTATATTTTTTCTCTGCTTCGGCTACCGGGGCATACAGGTCGCAGTTGCGCAGTTTGTCCATGCCCAGCATGCCGGCTTTGATGCGGAAATATTCCTGGGCCAGTCCATAGTTGGCCTCGGTGATGCTCATCAGATGTTCGACAGCTTCATCCGGTATCTCGTTGCCGATGTTGGTCGGCTGGATCGGGGTCAGGTACTTGCGCAGTTCCATATCCTGGCCATGGTCGAGGGCCACGTTGTTGAAGACGGCATTGTAGACAATCCCATGCTCTCCGTGACGTTCCAGGAAGGTGCTGAAGGCCCGGAAACGCACATCGGCCGAGTTGTGATGCAGCAGTGAAAGCAGCTCTTCGCCGGTAAACTCCTTTTCCTCGCCATCCAGCTCCATCTTGTAGCTGAAGGAGGCCGAAAGCTCGTCAAACAGCTTGGTAAAGGCGCGGATGCCGGTCAGGTCCTTGCGGGTCAGCAGGCGTTCCTCATTCTCTTTCAGTGTATGGGGGCGGAACCTGCGGATCCCTTCCATGAAATGGATATAGCCGGCGGCTTCCGGAAAAGTACGGAAGGATTCGAAGCGGGCATCATCCAGCTCCATCAGCTCCAGATCGAAAAACAGCAGCTCCTGCGAGAGGCTGTTGCCAAGTTCCGAACAGCGTTGGGAAAGGGCGCGATAGGTTTCATTTCCGGAATCGGATGCAAATAAAAGATGGGCATAGCAGAACGGTTTTGACAGGCGGGTCTGCAAGGTCTCGTATTCCCGCACAGACGCCAGAAGAGCCGGGTTGTCCAGCGCAGCCACCTTTTCAAAGTAGCGGCCACGAAAATCGGCGGCCAGTCGTTCAAAAGAGCCCAGATCGGCCTCCAGTTCCGGTGAATCCGGGGCGGGGTAGAGCAGGGCGGTGTTCCAGGTCAGATCGGGTGTGGTCATTGGCTTTTCCTCTGATAATTTTCTGAGAATGATTTATGAAAAGGATTCAGTGCTAAAGACTACTACGGATGGTGAGGTGCGTCAAGACGAGGGGAATTGATCTGAAATTCATGTGCGGCTTCGTCCCCGGTGTTATCGCTGCCAGTTATTATCGCGGCAGCTTGATAATTATCACTTTTACCACTATGATTATCGCTTTAATAAATAGATGGGGCTTGATATGACATTAAAACAGATGGAAGTATTTGTGGCGATAGCCGAAACACTCAGCTTTTCAAAGGGCGCCGAGAAGACCTGCATCACACAGTCGACCGCCAGCCAGCATATTCTGGGCCTGGAGGAAGAGCTGGGAATCCGGCTCTTCGACAGGGGCAGGGGAGGGGCGCTTTTGACCGAGGCCGGCAAGCTGTTCTTTGGCCGGGTCCAGAAAATTCTTGCCGATTGTGAGGACTCCCGCTCGGCAATCCGGAAGTTTCTCGGCATGGAGGATGTCGTGTTGCGGGTCGGGGCCAGCAATATTCCCGGTACCTGGCTGATTCCGGCGGTGCTGGGACAATTTCTCAAGCAGTGTCCCAAGGTGCGACTGGAAGTGCTACAGGGGGACAGCCGTTCTGTGCTGAAACAGTTGGTTGGCGAAGAGGTCGAATTGGGGTTTATCGGTGGGTGTTTTGAGGATGAGCGGATTGAATTTGAAGCGATGGGGCAGGATACGATCGTTTGTGCCGTTTCACCAAAACTGCTTGCCGGGCGCAAACCTGAACTGGGTCAGGAAGACCTGTGCCGGTCCCCGCTGGTCGTGCGCGAGGACGGCTCCGGAACGCAGAAAGCGGTCTACGAGGCGCTGGCAAGGGCCTGCACCAACAAGGAAGCGCTCAATATTGTGGCGGTGCTCGGCAGTACCGAAGCGATCCGGCGGGCGCTGCTGAACGGCACCGGCTACGCATTCGTCTCCAGCATGTCGATCTCGGAGGAACTCGCCAATGGACAGCTGATAACGGCAGAAATAGCGGGGTTGAATATTTCCAGAAACTTTTATGCCGCACGGCGGAATGGCCGTGAGCTGTCTCCGGCCGCCTCGGCCTTCCTGGAACTGATGTTGGCTTCCTGGAAGTGAAATTTTGCAAAGTAATTTGAGTGATGGTAAAGTTGAAATAAACGGAGCGGGTGATCTTTATGAGTGAAATGGTATTTCTGTTATTGCTTTTCGGCCTTCCGGCGGCGCTTGGTTTCAAACTGGCACGCTCCCGCGGCAAGAATCCCCTGTTGTGGGGGCTGTTGTCGGGCGTTTTTCCTTTCTTTCTGCTGGTGCTGCACTTCAACAAACCGGCTCATGAGGTGCGCGGACATTTCCGTAAGTGCGGCCATTGCGGTGCAACATTCCCATGGAAGGATAATGTCTGCAAATACTGCGGCACCGCTGTTTGAGGCAGATTCTTCAGCTCACTCTTCCTGTCCCTGATTGCCGCCGGTCCGGCGGGCAACTATTTTAAGTCCCCGATCTTCCTTAATATCAACTTTCATTTCGTAATGAACATAAATGATTACCGCAATGCAACCCATCATATATGGCAGTTGCGTTAAACGTGGCGGATATCGTTGACGGTTTTTTCATTCGTTCAACATCTGTAATTTTGTATTAGCGTGCTAATACGGGTAGTTGCATCCACTATGTCCGCAGGACTGCTCTGGCATATTAGTTGCGCTATCTCTTCCTGTCAGAACATGAACAGTGTCGTGATTTTTGAGGACGTGCAGCTTGACCTCAAATCTGAAACGACATGATTGAAAGAACAAGGTTGATCCAATGGACAACCTGATATCCAAGTAAAAAAGGAGGACTAAATGAAGTATGTATCCAGGATCGGAATAATGCTGTTCGCCGTGGCTGTCGCTGCCACTGGAATCATTGCGGGATGCGCAAACGCTCCGCTGCGTACGGAGGCGTCAACGTCGGGCATCCGCGCCGCCGAGGAGGCGGGGGCTGCCAAAGTACCGTCAGCCTCGCTTCAATTGCAATTAGCCAAGGAGGAGCTGGAATCTGCCAAGAGTCTGGCCGCGAAAGGCGAGAAAGTGCAGGCCGATTCGATGCTGAGGCGGGCCGAAGCCGATGCCGAACTGGCTGTAACGCTCTCTCACGAGGATGCTGAGAAGTCAGAGGCCATGGCAGCTGTAGAGCGAGCACGCCAACTCCGGAAAGACAACCAATAACCCAAAGGGGGCTTACATGAAAACATTGCAATATTTTACCCTGGTCGCGTTAGCTGCTTCCTTCGCAGGCTGCGCAACCGTGGCGCCAACCGAACTCGTCAATGCCCGTTCGGCCTACCAGCTTGCCAGCGATGGGCCGGCGCAGCAACTTGAGCCGGCGGAATTACACAAGGCACATGAGGCACTCATCCTTGCGGAGAATTCCTTCCGGAAGGAACCGGATTCATACAGAACTAAAGATCTCGCTTACGTCGCCCAGCGCAAGTCCGAACAGGCGGGAGCGCTTGGCTCCATTGCCGCTGCCAAGGCAAGCAAAGACGGTGCTAACGCCGATTTTCAGACAAAGCAATCCGAGATCGTGGAGCAGGGCAAGAAGAACCTGAGCGACTCCGAGAAACGGACAACCGACGCACAGGCTGAAAACGCCAGGCAAGCCGCGCTCAAGTCAGCCAAGGACAAAGCGGACGCCGATTCCCAGATGCAGCAAGCCGCAATCGCGCAGGGTAAAATGGATCTGAATGCTGCCGAGAAGCGGACGGCCGAGACACAAGCTGAACTTGACAAGCAGGCCGCGCTCAAGCTAGCCAAGGAAAAAGCAGATGCCGATTCCCAGTTGCAACAAGCCGAGATCGCCCAAGGGAAGAAAGACCTGAACGATGCCGAGAAGCGGACGGCCGATGCACTTGCTGACCTCGCCTCGCTCGCCTCGCTCAAGGAAGAGGAACGCGGATTGGTCCTCACCCTCTCCGGAAGCGTCCTTTTTCGATCCGCCGAGGCGACCTTGTTGCCCCAGGCACAGGTAAAACTTGACCAGGTGGCCAAGGCATTGCTGGCAATCCGCGCACGCAACCTTATCATCGAGGGGCACACCGATTCTCAGGGCACCGAGGCATACAACCAGAGCCTTTCGCAACGTCGCTCCGACGCAGTCCGTGATTACCTCGTCCAGGGTGGCTACCCGGCTGACCACATCCAGTCACGTGGAAAAGGAGAAGTTAGCCCGATTGCCAAGAACACATCAACTGAGGGACGCGCCAACAACCGCCGCGTCGAAATCGTCATCGAACGAGAAGCGCAGTTATCCAAAAAATAGGCTGGAATGCAGAATCACCTGAACCGGGACCGCGAGGGGCTTTAGTTTACATTCTCCTCGCGGTCCTGTAAGGATCGATTTCCCTCTTTACTGTTTTTCTCCCGCCCCGAAAACTCGCTTTAATTTCACCCTTACAACCAGATAGCTGCACTTCAAATGTTCCCATATTTTATCCGGCGTGCTGATTTATTCCGATTCCAGATCAAAGATGATATCAAGTCGGCGAGGATTGAGGCGACGAAGGCGTACAGACAGTACGTTGAGGAGCCGAAGACGAGCCAACGAAGATAGCGCTTTGATATGGAAGTGGATTTATGGGTCAGCGCTCTGCTGCCAGAAACTCGCTCCTGATCATTTCATAGTGATTGCTGTGGGAACGGAGCCGCCAGTTTACGCTTCCCTGCCGGGTAATAAGCCACGCAGGAGCGATGATTTTCTGTTTCCCTGTCAGCAGAGCACGGATATTGTCAATACCCCGACCGGCGTTGGGACCGCCCGGCATTCCGCCCAGCCAGAGCTCTTCCGCCGTGTTGGCAGTTGACCAGGAAAACGGATCGGAGAACAGAAAAAAGGCGCCACTTGATCTTGCAACCCGGTTGATATCGAAGAGGTGCGCCAGCGGATATCGTACCCTGTCAACCAGATTGAGCGATGAAATCTGCTGGAATGTTCCGGCGGCAAAGGGAAGCGCCTGGGCGTCGGCCACAATGAACTCGACCGTGTCGGAACGCCAGGCGGCCGGGAGCTCGAAGCGGAATGATTCCCTGAGATTGCCCTCCAATGGCAGCGAAAAACTGATGCTGCGCTCCCTTGCCAAACGACGCGCCGTGCGGATGAAGAGCGGCGACAGATCACAGCCTATGGCCAGTTCGCTCCTGAGCGACATTTCAAATGCAAGCCTGCCAACGGCGCAGCCGGCATCCAGGGAAATATCGCTGTGCGGGGCAAGCAGGGAGGCCCAGGCGGCGTAGGCATCTCCCGCATCGGGAGCATTCATCAGATCGGCGTAGTGGCTCCATAGATAGCGATCCACCGTCCCCGACTCCTCGTATTTCCACTGTCCAGCGCTGGTCCCGGACTCCGGTTCCGGAGTCAGGACCGCAATACCATCACGGATCGGGAAGCGTTTTCGGCACTTTCGGCAGGAGAGTTCCCCGCTGATGATATCGCCGTCCCGCACTCTGGACGAGTCAAGTTCCAGAGGCTGTTCTTTGGGGAGGCAGGCGGGGCAAATCAACAGGGGGATAAGTTTACGTTTCATGGCGGCACCATTCAATCCGGTCTGGATTTGTTGCGGGAGTGTCCCGGACAAATTGAATAATATTATCCGGTAATAAGGTCAACCGATATCATCATCAGCAGGTTATCAGCGGATAAATCCTGATGGATTACGTGAGTAAAGCGTTTGAGAGCGCTTATATTGCACCAAATCTACAATTGACAATCCCACCGCTAAAATGTATACAGTATGCACTTTTCCTGTTCACAACGTCAGCTTGAAACCACAATATCTCACGAAGGAGGAACACAGATGATTGAAGCTTATCTTGCACACTTTGAAGAAAGGGCGGCCCAGGGGATTCCCGCGCTGCCGCTCACACCTGAACAAACCGTCGACCTTTGCAAATTGCTGGAGGCACCACCGGCAGGCAAGGAAGCCTTCCTGCTGGACCTGCTGAAGGAGCGCGTTTCCCCCGGTGTCGATCCGGCCGCCAAGGTCAAGGCCGAGTTCCTGGCCGGGATCGTAAACGGCAGCAAAAAGTCTCCGCTGGTTTCCAAGTTGGACGCGGTTCGCATTCTGGGCACCATGCTGGGCGGCTACAATGTAAATCCGCTGGTCGAAGCGCTGAAAAATTCCGAGCTGGCCGAAGAAGCCGCCTGTGCCCTGTCCGGCATGACCCTGGTATATGATGGCTTTGATCAGGTGGTGGCGCTCTCCAGTTCCAATGACGCCGCCAGAAAGGTTCTTCAGTCATGGGCCGATGCCGACTGGTTCACCAAGCGTCAGGGAGTGCCGGAAACCATCAAGGTCAAGGTCTTCAAAGTGGAAGGCGAGATCAACACCGATGACTTCTCTCCTGCCGGGGACGCCTGGAGCCGTCCTGACATCCCGCTGCACGCGCTGGCCATGGGCAAGACCCGCTTCCCCAACCGTTTGAAAAACATCGCCGACTGGCGGGCCGCCGGTCATCAGGTCGCCTTTGTGGGTGACGTGGTCGGTACCGGCTCTTCCCGTAAATCGGCCTGCAACAGCGTGCTGTGGCACATGGGCCAGGACATTCCCTGTGTTCCCAACAAGAAGACTGCCGGTGTAATCATCGGCGGAGTAATCGCTCCGATCTTCTTCAATACCGCCCAGGATTCCGGCGCGCTGCCGATCAAGGCCGATGTCACCAGGATGAACGACGGCGACGTGATCACGATCAACTGCGTCAAAGGCGAGATCAGCAACGAGAAGGGCGAGGTCATCTCCACCTTCAAGCTGTCCCCCAATACCATTGCCGACGAGTACCGCGCCGGTGGCCGTATCCCGCTGATCATCGGCCGCGCGGTAACGATCAATGCCCGCAAGGCGCTCGGTCTGCCTGACACCGACGCATTCACCCTGCCGGTCAACCCGGTTTCCAAGGCCGGTCAGGGCTATTCCCTGGCCCAGAAGATGGTCGGCAAGGCCTGCGGCGTGACCGGCGTTCTGCCCGGTACGGCCTGCGATCCCAAGATGACGACGGTCGGTTCCCAGGATACCACCGGCCCGATGACTGCCGACGAACTGAAGGAACTGGCCTGCCTCAAGTTCCTTTCGCCGATGTTCATGCAGTCTTTCTGCCACACCGCAGCTTATCCCAAACCGGCCGATGTCAAGATGCACAAGAACCTGCCCCCCTTCATCGCCGAGCGTTGCGGTGTT
>JACMKN010000156.1 GCA_014380135.1 Deltaproteobacteria bacterium | reverse complement strand
TGGGGACAGCCGACGGTCGTCAACAATGTCGAGACGCTGGCCAACATCCCGGCCATTATCAAGGGCGGACCGGCCTGGTGGAAAGGGCTGGCGGCCACGCCGGAAGCGGCCGGCAGCAAGCTGTTCTGCATCAGCGGCCATGTGGCCAGGACGGAATGTTTCGAACTGCCGCTGGGCATGACGCTGGGCGAGATCATCGATGGCCCCTGCGGCGGCCTGCGACCCGGCAGCACTTTCAAGTCCTGCCTTCCGGGCGGCGCTTCCACCCCCTATTTCACCAAGGAACACTGGGATGTGCCGATGGATTTCGATCCGGTAGCCAAGGCCGGTTCACGCCTGGGCACTGGCGGAATCGTGGTCTTCGATCAGAATACCTGCATGGTGGCGGTCACACTCAACCTGATCAGTTTCTATGCCCGCGAATCCTGCGGCTGGTGCACCCCCTGCCGTGAAGGTCTGCCCTTCGTGCGCCACATCCTTGAGCGGATCGAGTCAGGGCGTGGTGAAGCTGGTGATACCGACATACTGCGCGAACATGTCCGGCTGCTGAATTACGCTTTCTGTGCCCTGGCGCCCGGCGCTATGGGGCCGCTGGAGGGACTGTTGAAACATTTTGAGGATGAACTGCAGCAGCATATCACGGCCCGCCGCTGTCCGTTTGAAGGGGCTCATTCCCGATGATGCTCCGATTTTTTTTTACAGCCCTCCTTTTTCTGGTCCTGAGCGGTACCTCGTTTGCTCTGACAGAGATTCGCACGATCCCGACCCGTCCCGGTGTGACGATGGATTTTCTGGTCATGATACCCGACCAGCCTGTACAGCGCGATGCCCTGATATTTTTTCCGGGGGGCAACGGCGCCGGCCCCTTCAAGCTGGGCGCAGGTGGCGTCGTAAGCGGCTGGAATTTTCTGGTGCGCAGCGCCGATCGCTTTATCCGCGGCGGACTTGCGGTGGTGACCGTCAATCCCCCTTCTGATCATCCCACCGGAATGAGTACCGGTTTTCGCGAGTCTGCGGAACATGCCGAAGACATTGCAGCCCTGATCAGTTATCTGAAACAGCAGGGATATCAGCGCATCTTTCTGGTCGGAAACAGCCGGGGCACGCTTTCGGCAACCTCGCTCGGCACACGCCTGAAAGACAGTCGCCTCAAAGGGGTTATCCTGACCTCTTCGCTGGAATATGACAATTTCCTGCGCTGGCTGCCGCTGGAAAAGATGAAGCTGCCGGTGCTGATGGTGCATCACCGGGATGACAACTGTCGGGTCAGTTCTTTTCAGGAGGCCGAGAAAACCCGTGATGCCCTGCGTCGTCATACCTCAGTAGATTTCAGCGAAATCAACGGCGGCGCTTATCCCCGCTCGGCTCCCTGCGACAACCTGAGCGCCCACGGTTTTTTCGGGATCGAGGACAAGGTCGTAAAGGTCATCAGCGACTGGGTCGCTGGCCGTAGCGTGCCGGAGCGGATCGAGTAAAGCAAATCCACCTAAATCCCCCCTTTCAAAAAGGTGGACTTTTATAGCGGAAACCAACTTATGCCCAAACTGATCATCGACAACATAACGCTGGAAGTGCCGGAAGGAACCAATGTGCTGGAGGCGGCCCGCAGCATCGGGATCGTCATCCCGCATTTCTGCTGGCACCCGGCCCTGGGCAAGGCCGGGGCCTGCCGGGTCTGCGCCGTCAAAATGCTGGAGGGGCCGGTCAAGGGGCTGCAGATGTCCTGCATGCTGCCGGTCCAGGGCGGCATGGTGGTCTCGACCACCGATGAAGAGGCGCTCGCCATGCGCCGCGCTGTGATTGAATGGCTGATGATCAACCATCCCCACGACTGCCCGGTCTGCGACGAGGGGGGCGAATGCCAGCTGCAGGACTACACGATTGCCGGTGGTCACGGCATCCGCCGCTACGACGGCAAGAAGCGAACCCACCTCAACCAACAGCTGGGGCCGTACATCGAACACGAGATGAACCGCTGCATCCAGTGCTACCGCTGTGTGCGCTTCTATCAGGAATATGCCGGCGGCACCGATTTCGGCGTCATGGGGCGCGCCGACACGGTTTATTTCGGTCGCCAGCAGGATGGCGCGCTTCAATCCCCCTTCTCGGGCAATCTGGTTGATATCTGTCCGACCGGGGTCTTCACCGACAAAACCGCCCGCTTCCGGGCCCGTTACTGGGATTACGACATGGCCCCCTCGGTCTGTCCGCACTGCTCTCTGGGGTGCAACACCGTCCCGATGGCGCGCTACCGCGAACTGCTCAAGATCACGGCCCGCCGCAACGATGCCGTCAACGGCTGGTTCATCTGCGACCGGGGCCGCTTCTCCAATGCCGCCGTCAACGCCCCGCAGCGGCCGCGCCAGGCGCTGGTGGACGGCCGGCCGGTCGCCATGGATGCCGCCCTGGATGCTGTCCTGGAGCGCTTGAGCGAATTTCTGGAAATGCATGGTCCCGGCGCTCTGGCAATTGTCGGCTCACCACGCATGTCGCTGGAAGGCAATCTGCTGGCCGCCCGACTGCGTGACCTGCTGGGGGCCGGTGCGCTTTGCTACTTCGGCGACGTGTTGCATGCCGAACGGGCACTTGAAGCGGTTTCCCTGCTGAATTACGACAACTGCGCCTCGCAGGAGGACGTGCGTCGGGCCGATCTGGTGGCAATCATGGAATGCGAGCTGCTGGAAGAGGCCCCGATGATGGTCCTGGCCGTGCGCCAGGCCTGGCGCGACGGCGCGCGCATTTTCATTGTCGGCGATGAATGCCCGCTGGATGACACCAGTCAGGAGTTTTTTAAATCCGAAGCGGTTTTGTCGCTGGCTGACGTTCCGCTGGGTGATGCCAAGCGCCCGGTTGTTATCTGCGGCTCCCGCCGCAAAAATCTGGACGCCATCCGCGCTGCCGCCGGCAATGGCTCGAAGCTGGCCTTCATTCTGGACGGACCCAACGCCTTCGCCTGTGCGCTGCTGGCCCGTGAGCATGGGGCGGTCTCGTTTTCTGAAGCAGTGGCCGGCGGCAAGCTCAAGGGGATCATCTCGCTGGAGGCCGATCTGCCGGCCGACCTGCCGCCGGAGATCCGGATGCTGGCCGCGGCCGACTGGCAGCCGACAAAACTGCTGGAGCGGGCTGAGGTGGTTTTGCCGGTCACCGCCTGGGTCGAGATGGACGGCACCTACGTCAATAACGAAGGGCGCGCCCAGCGTTTCAAACAGGTCATGCGGCCGGGACTGCCGATCAGGGGCCTTACACCGGAACTGCACCCGCCGCGGGTGCATCGTCATGATGCTCCCGGTGGAGACGTGCTGCCATCCTGGCGGATCGTGGCGCAGTTGTTGGAACGGCTGGGAGAGGGACGGACCGAAGAGCCGCTTTCCGGGCGCTGGGAACGCTTGCGCAGTCTGGATGCGGAGGGAGCAGGTGAACTTCTGGTTGGGATTAAACAGAACTGACAGTCTCATAAGTCTGCCGCACATCCCTGCCACGTGTCAGGCAATTTATCAAGCGGTGTGAAAAAAATCAAACAAGCGAGGAACGATGAAAACAGCAATTCTGATGATGGCGCACGGCAGCCGGATTGCCGAGGCGAATGACGCCGCCCGGGAAGTTGCGGCGATGGTGCAGGAGCTGACCGGCTTCGAGATCTTCGAGGTTTCATTCCGCGAGCTGCATGATCCCAATATTCAATCCGGCATCGATGCCTGCGTTGCCCACGGGGCTCAGCGCATCCTGCTGATGCCCTATTTCCTGTTCATGGGGGCGCACGTGCTGCATGATCTGCCGGAGGAGATCGAACAGGCCCAGAAGCGCTATCCCGGCCTGGTCATGGAGATGGGCGGCCACCTGGGAGCACATCGCAAGCTGGCCGAGATCGAGAGCGAGCGGATCGGCGAGGCGCTGGACAAGCTGGGGTGGCGCTGATGGATTCGCTGGCTATGAAACCTGAAGAGATCGAGGCCGAGTCGTTCCGCATCATCGACAGCGAGGCCGGTGAACATGGTTGGCCGCCGGCCGAATGGCAGATTGTGCGCCGCGCTATCCACACCAGCGCCGATTTCGAGTACGCCCGTTCGATGGTGCTTTCGGAGGGTGTCGTCCAGAAGGCGGTCGCGGCTCTGAAGAGTGGAGCCGGCATCGTGACCGACACCAATATGGCCCTGTCCGGCATCAGCAAGGCCCGCCTGGCCCCCTTCGGCTGCAGGGTGGTCTGCCATGTGGCCGATCCGGATGTGGCTGAACTGGCAGCAAAAGATGGCATCACTCGCTCCATCGCCGCCATGCGCAAGGCCGTCGCCAACCGGGATAACCGCATCTTTGTGATCGGCAACGCCCCCACGGCACTGTTCGAACTGTTGCGCCTGATTCAGGCGGGGCAGGCCGAACCGGCCCTGATCATCGGCCTGCCGGTCGGTTTCGTCGGTGCCGAAGAGAGCAAGAACGCCCTGGCCGCCGCTGGTCAGGACGTCCCCTTCATCACCAACATCGGCCGCAAGGGGGGCTCCAACGTGGCCGCCGCGGTGGTCAACGCCCTGACGATACTGGCTGTTTCGCAGCAATGAAAAAAGAACTCCGTTCCGGCTTTACCACCGGTGCCTGTGCCGCGGCCGCTGCCAAGGGGGCCGCACAGATGCTGGCCCGTCAGGAACTGGTCAGTCAGGTCACGATCGACCTGCCGGCCGGCGTCTCTGCCACGTTTCCGCTTTACGGCCAAACCTTCTCCGGAAACTCCGCCGCCTGTTTCGTGATCAAGGATGCCGGTGATGATCCGGATGTGACCAACGGGGCCGAACTGCATGCACTGGTCAAGCTAAATCCCCCCCGGCCCCCCTTTCTTGAAGGGGGGGGCTTAAGCTTTGCCGAAGGAGGGAGTAGCATAACCATCAGCGGTGGCATCGGCATCGGCAAAGTCACCAAGCCGGGTCTGGCGGTTCCGCCCGGCGAATGGGCCATTAATCCCGTTCCCCGCCGGATGATCGCCGAGGCGGTTCTATCAGTTTTTTCTAAACTCATAATTCATAATTCAAAATTCAAAATTAACATAATTGTCTCCATTCCCGACGGCGAACAGCGCGCCCTGAAGACCCTCAACGCCCGCCTCGGCATCATTGGAGGGCTCTCGATCCTCGGCACCACCGGTATCGTGCGTCCAATCTCG
>JACMKN010000155.1 GCA_014380135.1 Deltaproteobacteria bacterium | reverse complement strand
TCTTTCCGGAACGGGGCTTTTTTGTTTCTGCTTCCTTCGCGCTTAATGTATGCAGGCCTTGCTGCCAAAAGTTGCCGTAACATCGTCGGCCACCTTTCTCATGTCACTACAGCTGCCCTGACTGGCGGCCTGATCCAGGCCGCTTCTGATATTGGCCGGCAGGAAACCTTCCTTGATGATGACATTTACATCCTTGCCTTTAGTTATCTGCAGGGAACCCGAATAGTTCACCTTCAATCCGTCTTTGTATTCGCAGAACATATGAACACCCCCTTTACATAAAAATATTATCGCATATCGGGCGCAGAAACACCATCTCTCCACTCGGGTTTATGTGCCATGCTCTATTGCATCAATTAATCTAAAATCGTTTCTATGTTTTGTTTATGGGATATAATTCCACGTAGAGGTCTGACCGGTTGAGACGGGAGGGAACCAGCCCATGGGTAAGAAAATAATCCTTGCAGCGGATGACGAGCCTAACATCTTGATGTCCATCGAGTTCATCCTGGAGATGGAGGGCTATGAGGTCCACACCGCGCGGGACGGGGATGAGGCACTGGAAGCGGCCGAACGTGTGCGGCCGGATCTGATACTGCTGGACGTAAACATGCCTCGCAAAGACGGTTACGAGGTCTGCCGGATTCTGCGTGAGCGGAAGGAGATGGCCGGAACCAGGGTGATCATGCTGACGGCCAAGGGTCAAACCCTCGAAAAGAAGAAAGGGCTGGAGGTGGGGGCGGACGAATATGTAACCAAGCCCTTCAGCGCCGATGAACTGCTCCTGACGATTCGAAGCTGTATCGGGTCATGACGGCGTTTCAGGAGAAAAGGGGCGGCCGCAGAAGAAAGAGCCTGCGCCGACGCATGGTCGTATCGCTTTTGAGTCTGGCGCTGCTGCCTCTGGCGGCCGCAATGGTCGGCCTGTTCTTTGTGGTCGGAGACTATGCGGCCGAGATCCAGCGACTCCAGCCGGCCTCCCGGATGCATGACCAGTTCATCGAGGCAAGTATCCAGGCAGCCTTCCTTCTGTCGCTGTTCGGCGCCATCATCACGGCTCTTGCGTGGCGCATGGCCGACCAGTTCCTGCGCCCGATCCTGAAGATCCGGCGGGGCGCCGAGATCGTGGCCCGCATCAATCTCGGCCACCGCATCGAACTCGACACCGGCGACGAACTTGAGGATCTGGCCAGGGAGTTCAACCGCATGGCCGAGAATCTGGACAAGGCTTACGACGAACTGGGCGGGCGTGTGCGTGAAGCGACCCGCACGGTGCAGGAGGAGCGCAATCGACTGGCAACCGTCCTGCGAACCATGGTCGACGGTGTGATCGTGGCCAACGAAGCCGCCGAGACGATCCTGATGAATCCGCGGGCACGGATTATTCTGGACCTGGGATATACGTCCGGCATCGGAGCGCCCCTGGCGCGCATCTTACCCGGCGATCGTCTCGGGTTTCATTTGAAAAGGGTGCGTCAGAGATGGGAGCAGGGCCGGGAGACGGTGGAGGACGTGCTCTTCCCGCTCCTGGACGGAAAGCTTCTCAAAGGTTCACTTTCGATCGTACCGGGACCGGCCGGGGAACGCTACGGGTTCCTGCTGGTGTTTCGGGATTTGAACAGCAGCGGTGATGAGAGCAGAAAGTTTGAGGAGACCCTGCGGGAAATGCCCCAGCTCCTGCGAGGACCGCTGGCCACCTCCCGCTCACTGATTGAGACGCTCCAGCGGCATCGGGAGATGCCGGCGGAAAAACAGATGGCGTTTCTGGCGGCGGTGGCGGAGGAGATCAGCCGCCTGAGCGAGCGGGTTTCAGTAATCGAAGAGGCTGCCAACGCCACCCGCAGTTCACGCTGGCCGGCCATCCCTTCGGACCCCCGCGACCTGCTCATGGAAGCGCTGCTTCTGGTTCCCGGGACTCCGGTCGAGATCGAGGACGACAGCCCTGTTCCGGCGGTACTGGTGGAACCCTTCTCCTGGGTGGCTTCCTTGTGCTGCGTTCTGCAGTGGATCAGACAGGTGAGCCCGGCACAAGCGGCGATCAGCGCCAACCTGCGGGAGGAGGAGGGCAGTGTGGTTACTACCTTTCGGGTCAGGGGACCCTTCAAAAGCAGTCCGACCGGACTGGAATCCCGGGAGGTCGGCCCGGCCGGCGAGCAGGCGCTCACTCTGGGAGAGGCGGTGCGAAGAAACCGAGGCGAACTGTGGACCAGATCTGCGGGTGAATACATGGAGGTGCGGCTGGCCCTGCTGCAGACGGGCACCGCGGCCGAAGGGGATCAGGCCGGCGGGCTGCCGGATGGTGAGCCGGAGTTTTACGATTTCGACCTGTTCCTGCCGCGACCGGTTGTGGAGCGGGCGGATCAGCTCCAGGCGGATCTGAACGATCTGGAGTACGTCGTGTTCGACACCGAGACCACCGGCCTGCGGCTTTCGGAGGGTGACAAGATCATCAGCATCAGCGGGGTCCGCATTCGCCGGGGGCGCATCCAGAACGCCGAAATATTTCACTCGCTGGTCAACCCCGGACGTTCAATCCCGGCCGAATCGGTACTGTTTCACCATATCGAGGATCACATGGTGGCGGAGGCACCCTCCATCAGCCTGGTCTATCCGCAATTTGCGGAATTTGTGGGCGACTCGATCCTGGTCGCCCATAACGCGGCCTTCGACAGGAAATGCCTGGAAATAGCGTCCGCCGAAGCGGGAGTGCCGCTGATCGACAACCCGATCCTTGACACCCTTTTCCTCTCCTACGGACTGCATCAGGGCACCGAAGGGCACGGTCTGGACGCCCTGGCGGAACGGATGGGGATCACCATCGAGGGGCGCCATACCTCCCTGGGAGACGCCCGGGCCACCGCCCAGGTCTTCCTGGGGCTGATCTCGCTGCTGCCTCAGCGGGGGGTGCGAACCCTGGCCGAGGCAAAAGCGTTCTGTGACCGTCAATTGCTGCTGCGCTGGCAGTCATCAAGGTTCTGAATTTTGGAGGTCAGACATGGATAAGAGTTCACGCCGGCTGGCCGCCCTGTTTGTGATCGGGGTAGCGGCCCTGTACCCGCCCCTGCTGGGGGCCTTTAACCGGCCGGGCAGCTTCCTGGGAATCCCGGTTCTGCCGCTGTACCTGTTCACGGTCTGGAGTGCGCTGGTACTAGTCGGCTGGCTGCTGGGCAGAGGAGACAACCCGTGAACGAGACCCTGTGGGTTGCCCTGCTCGGGGTAGCATATCTGCTGCTTTTGTTCGCCATCGCCTATGCTACGGACAAGGCCCGGGAGAGCGGCCACAGCCTGGTTGACAACCCGTGGGTGTACAGCGTTTCCCTGGCCGTCTATTGCACCTCCTGGACGTTTTACGGCAGCGTGGGGCTGGCCACCACCGGACTCGGCTTTCTGCCGATCTACCTGGGGCCGACACTGATCTTCCTGCTGGGACCGTCCCTGCTGAAACGACTGGTCTCCTTCTGCCGGGCGGAAGGGGTCACGAGCCTGCCGGATCTGCTCGAGATCCTGTACGGGAAGGGCTGGGCCCTGGGAGCGGTGGCCACCCTGGTGATGGTGATCGGCATCACCCCCTATATCGGACTGCAGCTCAAGGCGGTGGGGTACACCTTCGACCTGCTTACCGGGAGAAGCGCGGCCTCCGGGATACTTGGCGATGCATCCTTCTGGGCGGCCCTGGCTCTGGCGCTCTTCGCCGGACTTTTCGGAGCCAGGAGTCTGGTCGCCTCCGAACGGCACGAAGGGCTGGTCGCAGCGGTGGTCTTCGAGAGCGTTGTCAAACTGGGCGCCTTTCTGGTGCTGGGCCTGTATATTACCTATGGCATCGGCGGCGGGCTGCCCAGCATCTTTGAAAAGGCGCTGGCCGACCCGAACCTGGCGCGGCTGTTTTTGCTGGGAGAAGGTTCGGGGGTATCGCTGACAACCTGGGTCTCCCTCAGTATCCTCTCCGCTTCGGCGGTAATCCTTCTGCCCCGCCAATTTCACATGCTGGTGGTCGAGAACGTACAACCGCGACATCTGCAAACAGCTTCCTGGACATTTCCGGCCTATCTTCTGCTGATCAATGCACTGGTACTCCCGGTCGCGCTGGTCGGACGCCTGTACGGGGGCGATCTGCTCCCGGACTTCTACATGATCTCCCTGCCTTTGATGCACGGCCACACCGGTCTGGCGTTTCTGGCCTTTCTGGGCGGATTTTCCGCCGCCACCAGCATGGTCATAGTCGAGGCGGTGGCCTTGTCAACGATGATCCTCCATCATCCCGGCGTTGCGGTTCTGAGCTATCTGTTCCCCGGACTCCGCAATCCGGGTAACCGCGACGTCTCGGTTCACCTGCTGTACACCAAGCGGGCCGTGATATTCGGCGTGGTACTCCTGGGATACGCCTTCAAGCGCTCGATCGGTGAATCGCACACGCTGGTGGCCACTGGACTGTTGTCCTTCTCCGCCATGATCCAGTTTGTCCCCGCGGTTCTTTTCGGACTATGCTGGAAAGGCAGGAGCAGGACCGGAGCGCTGGCCGGGCTGGCAGCCGGGTTCGGCATCTGGATCTACACCCTGCTTTTGCCCAGCTTCGTCGATTCGGGCTGGATGAACGATTCGTTTCTGACTCAGGGCCCCTGGGGCATACAACTGTTGCGCCCCAAAGCCCTCTTCGGCCTGCAGGGTTTTGACATCTGGACGCACGCCCTGATCTGGAGTCTGCTGTTCAACGCGGGGGCCTACTTCACCTTCAGCCTGCTGACCTCGCAGCCGACTGACGGGAACCTGCGGTCCGGGCTGCCGGCGGCCTGGGCTACCAGGGGCGAGCTGGAGGAGCTTCTGACACGCTTTGTGGGGCAGAAAATGGCCCAGGAGGTACTGGGGGCGCTGCCCGAGCGCGCCTCCCCCCAGCTGCTTCTGGAAGCCAGCGAGCGCTGCCTGGCCAGTGCCCTCGGAACGCCGTCGGCACGCATGATCATTAACAGCACACTGGCCTGGCCCCGCGAGCATGCGGTGGAGATTCTGGACGTCTTCGGCGGAGTTTCCCAGACGCTGGTTGAGAGCCGGGAGGCCCTGGAACGTCGGCTGCGGGAGCTGATGGTCCTCCATGAGGCCTCCCACGCCCTTTCCAGGAGCCTGGACATCGGTACCCTCCTGCAGGAGGTGCTGCTGCTGATCAAGCGCGAGTTCGGCTTCGAACACTTGGGGGTCCGCCTTCTGGATGACAAGGGTGTATTGCGGATCCGCAGTCACGTGGGACTAAGTGAGGAATACGCCCTGGCATCCGCCATGCCCCCCTCGCGGGACACCTATTTCGGCAGCTGTTTCCTGGACGCCAGACCGGTAGTGGTGGGGGATACCCGCGAGATCGACAAGCCGCTGCTGCTGTCCAGGCTGGTCCAGGCCATGCCGATCAGCGCCTTCATCCATGCACCGATGATCTATGAGGGACGGGTGATCGGGGTCCTGACCGCCTATACTTCCCGTGGTCCGATGCACTTCACCGATGAATTTGTCGAGCTGTTTGCGGCCCTGGCCAACCAGCTCGCCATGGCGGCCATCAATGCCCAGCTCTACTCGGAGGTGCAGGCCTACAGCCATGCCATGGAGGAAAAGGTGACCCGCCGCACGGATGAACTGGAAAAGGCCAATGCCCGTTTGCTGGAACTGGACCGCCTCAAAAGCGATTTTCTCTCCACGGTCAGCCATGAGTTGCGAACCCCGCTCACCTCAATCCGTTCCTTCTCCGAAATTCTGTTACGCTATGACGTGGACGATGCGGAAAAGCGTAAAAAATTCGCCGGTATTATCCATAACGAGGCCGAGCGCCTCACCCGCATGATCAACGACCTGCTGGATCTGTCAAAGATCGAAGCCGGGCGGCTGGAGCTGTTTCCCGAAGTGCTGGAACTGGGGCCGGTTTTTGCCAGGGCCGTCAGCAGCAGCCAACCGCTCTTCGCCGAAAAGGAAATCAGGGTTGTCAGCACGGTGGCAGACTCCCTTCCTCCGGTTTATGCTGATGCGGATCGCCTCCACCAGGTGCTGACGAACCTTCTTTCCAACGCCATCAAGTTCTCCCCGGAAGAAGGCACGATCCGGCTCAGCGGGATCAGGCAAGCAGGCTTTGCCCTGATCAGCGTGGCGGACGAAGGGCCGGGCATCCCGCCGGACCGGCTGGAGCAGATCTTCGAGCGTTTTCACCAGGTACGGGATCCGCAGAAGTCCCATCCGCTCGGCACAGGGCTGGGGCTGACGATTTCGCGGGAGATCGTCGACAGAATGGGTGGGAATATCCGGGTCGAAAGCGAATTGGGCTATGGTGCGGTATTCTACTTCACCCTGCCGCTCTGCGAGGAACCGCAAGGCGCTGGGAGTCAAAAACAACAAAACTGAAAAACAGGACCAGTCATGCCGAACAACACGTCCAGCCCCCCTATCCCCTTCGACCTGCAGCAGGAGTTTGATGCCGCCCGCTCCATCGCCCGCTTGCGGTCGGTCGCCCAGCGGATGCCGGAGATGGTCAGTCTCGCCATCCTCTCGGGCGCCGACACAAGAAGTGTCGTGCAAAACATCTCCCGCTTCAACGACGCCGTGACCCTGCGCCTGATTGCCCTGCTGGAAAGCTCGGAGGATCTCCGCCTCCCGCAAGGGGCCACCTACCTGGTTCTCGGCAGCGAAGGACGGGGCGAACAGACCCTGCGCACCGATCAGGACAACGCCATCGTCTACAGTGACGATCTCCCGGCCGGGGAACTTGGCCATGTCCAACTTTTTGCCGCCCGGCTGGTAGAGGCCCTGGAAGAGGTCGGCGTCCCCCGCTGCCCCGGCAACATCATGGCCAGCACCCCCCAGTGGTGCCACAGCATCGGCGAATGGAAGCAGCTTCTCAATCAGTGGATCACCGTCCCCACCCCCGAGCACATACTCAACTTCGGCATGTTTCAGGACCTGCGGGCCCTGCAGGGGGACGAGACCCCGGTTATGCAGTTGCGCGATCATATCTGCTCCACGGTGCAGTGCCACGCCTTCTTCTTTCCCAACATGGCCGGTCATGTTGTCCGCTTCCCGTCGCCGTTCACTATCTTCGGACGCATCCGGGTCGAGCACGGCGAAGAGCACAGGGGAATGGTTGACCTCAAGAAGGCCGGCATCTTCGCCATTACCACCGGCGCAAGCCTGCTGGCCCTTGAATTCTGCATCATCGGTGGAGATACCTGGAAAAAGCTCGAACTGCTCGGGAGACTCGGTTTTTTTTCAAGTGGCGACCTGGAAGCCATCCTGAATGCATATACCTTCCTGGTTCAACTTCGTCTGCAGCAGCAGCTGCGGGAACTGGCAGCCGGCAGCCAGCCCACCAACTTTGTTGATCCGCTGCTCATGACCGAAAAAGAACATGATCAGTTCCGACAAGCCCTCAAGGGGGTCAACACCTTCCTGTGGATTTTCCGTGACCACTATCTGCTGGACGCCATCGCCATGTGATACCAAGGTGCAATCAAAATGAGTACCAGGCGGCAAGGAGAGTGGCGACCGAGGCGTACAATAAGTACGTTGAGGAGCCACCGACGAAGCCAACAACGTAATCGTTTGATTGCGACTTGGTATGAGTGTGTCGTTCGGGAGGCAGATAGGGTTTGACGTGCCTCCCGGTAACAGGTATGACAGAGGTCCGGTTATGACAGCACCCAAGACCAAGGAGTAATAAACACTTGATTTTACATATTTGTGCACTCATAAAAAAAACAACCTGCTCCTTCGCGGCAGGCCTTTTACTGGTTCTGATGCTGGCCTCGGCGGCCCTGGCCCAGAATGATTTTGCCAACCATCCCCTGCTGCCGTCCGGTTATAGCTCCATCAAGGTTTTTGATAACCGGAACCGGTTTGTCGGCCGGATCCTGCCGGATAAAAGATACTGGGTCCCCATCGAGCGAATCCCCGCTTTCCTGCAAAAGGCTGTGGTAGCCGTGGAAGACACCCGTTTTTATGAACATGGCGGGATCGATATTCGCGGGATCGCCCGGGCCCTGATGAAGGATGTGGCCAAGGGGAGAATGGCCGAGGGAGGTTCGACCATCACCCAGCAGCTGATCAAGAACAGGTATCTGTCCGGGGTGAAAACCATCGAGCGCAAGCTGGATGAAGCCCGCATGGCCATGGAGTTCGAAAAGAAATACAGCAAGAAACAGATCCTGGAGATGTATTTCAACGAGATCTATTACGGGAACGGGGCCTGGGGCATTGCCCAGGCGGCCCGGCTCTACTTCGATAAAAACCCGGAGGAGTTGAGCGACGCCGAGTGCGCCCAGCTGGCCGGTGTGCAAAAAAATCCGGCCCGCTACAATCCGCTGGGAAAAGCGGCCAACGTCACGGGACGGCGGGACGTGGTCCTCAAACGGATGGTGGAACTGAACATTATCACTCCCCGCCAGAGTCTAAAGCTGCGCACCCATCCTTCATCAACTGTCAAAACCGGCCAGGCCCCG
>JACMKN010000016.1 GCA_014380135.1 Deltaproteobacteria bacterium | reverse complement strand
TTGTTGAAAGATTCAGAAACCACTGCATGAGATACCCCTTGATAATCAGTTATGAATTTTGAATTTTGAATTACAGTCGTTAGCTCAAAATCCATAATTCAACATTCAACATTCGCATCTAATAATTTGTCTTCGCCTGCTCAGGTGACTTCTTCATGCACTATAAGATTTCTGTCGGTCAGCAGCTTTGCCCCGTCCAGGATGGCCGTCCTTTTCCTGGTAACGCCCTTCAGGTACTCTTCGCGGATGCCGGTCAGGGTCGGGAACGGGGGCTGTACCTCCGAGAGCGGGATCGAGCGCGTGCCCAGAATCTCGTCCGCCAGGATGCCGAACTCCATCGCTCCTTTGTGCACGATGATGACCTTGTTCAGGTCGGTCAGCCCCTTTTCGGGCAGGTCGAAAAACTTCCGGATATCGATCACCGACAGGATCCGGCCGCGCACGTTGATGATGCCGGCCACGAAAGTCGGGGTGCCGGGGAGCGGGGTCAGCTCTTTCAAGGGATATGTCTCGGCTACCCAGCGCATCTCGATGGCGTAGGTTTCATAAGTCAGGAGGAACTCCAGAACGTCGAGAACGCCGTCGGTTTCCTCCTGCAATGGCTGCCGAGCCAGGGTCTGGGCTCGTTTGCGAAGGATACCCTGTTTCTCCTCCTGTGTCGGTTCACTGCTGACAACCATGCTTGCCGTTGCCAGACGCCGGCGCAGGTTGTCCCAGTCCATGGCCTTTGCCGGTTTCGTTATCGGATTTTTCGGTGATTCACCCATCAGATGCTCCTCATAAACCGCTTATCACAGTTGCAGGATACTCGCCCTGGTCGTGGTGATGATCTCCACCAGCCTCGCCGCGGTCATCCCCTCCGCACCCGGCAGCGGATCATCGGCCGGGCAGGGCCCCAGCAGCGCCAGGGCGTTTTCCAGATGTTTGACAGCTTCCCCGGATTTTCCGTTTTGGTGGGCAAGCGTGCCCAGGGCGAAATGGCCCATCACAAAGGTCTGATCGAGGTAGATGGCCTGTTTCAGAGAGGCCATCGCCTTGGGGATCTGCCCCTGTTCCTGGAAGATGGTTGCCCGCAAATGGTACAGTTCCGCGTTGAGCTTGTCGGCGGCAATCGCCTTTTCGACCCACACCAGCGCCAGGGCGATTTCCCCCCGGTTGGCCTGGGTCCGCGCCATGAGGGCGACGGCCTTCGCTAGCGCCGGATGCGGGCCGCTGCCCGCTTCGCTCCGCGCCAGCAGCCCGGAAAGCGAGTCTGCGGCCTCTTCGTAGTTCCCATCGCGGTACAGAGCCAGGGCCTCATCATATGGCGAGGGCTGCAGGCGCGGCGCAACCGGTCTCAGCGTATCCGGCGCGGAGAGCGGAACAGGAGCGGGAGCGGGAGGTTTTGTCGCGGGGGGCGACACCAGGGGCGCGACGCCGGCCGGAAGCTGGGGCGCTGTGACATGCGGTTTTTCACCCGCTTCGCTCCTCTTGTAGAAGACCGCACCCGGAAACATGACCGTTTCGAAACAGTCGGAAAAGGCGGACGATGTTTCACAAGGGCTGACGACCAGCCAGCCTCCCTCCGGCAGCGAGCGGCGGAAACTCCGGATAACCTGCTGTTGCTGCTTCGACTCGAAGTACATCAGCACGTTGCGGCAAAAGATGATGTCCATTGCATTGGTATTGGTCGCCAGTGAGGGATAGCTGTCCTCTGCCAGATTGAGGACGGAAAAGGTCACCATCCGCCTGATGGCGTGTGGCAGTTCGTAACGCCCATCGGGAGTCTTTGTGAAATACTTCTGACGGACCCATTGCGGCAAGCCGCGGAACGACCAATCACTGTACACGCCCCGGACCGCCTTGCTCAGGGAGATGGAATTGATATCCGTGGCCAGGATGGTGATCTGCCAATCCCGCGGATCGGGGATCAGTCTGCTGAGCAGGATGGCCAAGGAGTAAGCCTCCTCGCCGGTGGAGCAGCCGGCGCTCCAGATTCTGAGACGCTGCTCCTTGCCCCTGCGCGAGGCGATCAGTTCCGGCAGGATCCGGTTTTCGAGGATCTCGAAGCTTTTCTGTTCGCGGAAAAAATATGTTTCACCGATCGTCAGATGGGCGGCGAGGAGCTCAGCTTGTTCCTTGCTGAGCTGCCCGGAAACCAGCCGTTCAATGCACGCCAGCGGATCATCAAATCCCAGTTCCAAAGCGGCATGGCAGATGATGCGCTCAAGGTCGTTCCAGCGCTTTTTGGGAAAGTGCAGGCCGAGCCAGCCGGTGACGTATTCGCCGAGCCGGGATAGCTGCAGTTCGGGTATTTGGCGGGAGCTGTTTTCTTTCAACGGGTTCTTTCAATTGCGGCTTGCAGGGTCTGCTCTTCTTCCAGGGAGAGGAAAGCGTCCAGATCGTGGATAAAGACCAGACCGTCATCGAGTTTGACCACACCTTCCACAAACTCCAGTTGCGGCAGGATCATTTCCGGTGCGACCAGTTCCCCGGATGGAAGGTCAACCACGTCGCTGACCGTATCCACCGCCAGCGCCACGGCGCGCCTGGCTGTATGGGCGATGATCAGCTGGTCGCCAAGATCCGGTTCCCGCTCGGGGAGGCTGAAACGCTTGCGGATGTTCAGGACCGGGATGACCGCGCCGTACAGGTTTATCACGCCGAACACGATCTCCGGAGTACTCGGCAGCGGGGTGATCTCGATCATGCGGATGGCCCGCTCCACGGACGTCAGATGGAGCGCATAACGTTGTTCATCCAGGGTGAAGACGACAAGCTGAAGGGATTCATTCACCGGTTTCTTACCTCGAGTCAGCGGTCTTTTTCGGCGATTTATTAAAAAAAGAATGATACCAACAAAACAGCGATGAATCAAGGGCAGTGCGATGGTAAAAACGGAATCTGTGCCAAAGTCAAAGACGACCGGCTGTTTTTCTCCAACCAAGCAGCCCTTTGCCGTTCATATTCTTTGTGTATAGGTTTTCAATAGTGATGTATAATGATATCAGGTCAAATGGAGTTTCACCGCCTTCGGAATCAAAGGGGAGGTATATCATGAAAGTATTGGACATCATTGTAACGGTTTTGCTTCTTATCGGAGCCCTTAACTGGGGCTTGGTAGGTTTTTTCGAATTCAACCTTGTTTCCGCCATCTTTGGTGAAGCAGGCGTTTGGAGCCGGGTTACTTACTCTGTTGTGGGTTTGGCGGCTCTGTACGAAATCGGTTGCTTTACTTTTGGGCTCAGGGAAACTCAGCACCGCTGGTGTGAAACACTTGCCAGCATCAAACATTA
>JACMKN010000154.1 GCA_014380135.1 Deltaproteobacteria bacterium | reverse complement strand
TAAGCCATTCAACATCAATGAGTTTCAGATAAGTAGGGCTTGGTACTGGGTAAAGGAGCAGATTGGCCTTAAAGATGACAAGTATTTTGTTCTCTATGCTCTGAGAAAGACATGTGGCTATCGACTGTTCAATGCCGGAGTTGAGCTGGAAATAGTACAGGACTGGCTTGGATTCAGAAGTGTTCGTGTAGCTGGGAGATTAGCACCTCTTCCGCTTCTCAAGTTAGTTCATGCTGCTGAGCTGTTGGATAAATGGCTCAAACAATCCCTCTGAGTAATTCCATTCAAAGATTCCACCTTCCAGCAACATAACCATTCTGTAACACCAAACAATCAAACTACATACCGAGACAGGACAACAAGGGCCATTAGGCTCTTTTTTTGTGCCTGAAATTCAAGGAGGAATCACCATGGCAGTCTACAAGCGAGGACAGAAGGGCATCTTCTACATGAATTTCACCATTAACGGAGTCAGAGTCTTCAGGAGCACAGGCAAGTTTACCAAGAAGGAAGCCAAGCTCATAGAGGCAGTCGAGAAGAAGAAAATGATGGAAGAATCAAAGCTGTCACCACAAGAGAGAACGTCCAAACTTCTATTATCAGATGCAATTGATCAAACCTACGAAGGCAAATGGAAAAATAACAAGGACGGTAACGGTACATATGCTAGAGCATTAAAGTTGGTGGATTTCATGGGCAATATCACCTTGGACCAGATCAACGAGGATATTGTGCATGAATTGATTATGAAGCTCGAAGCAAGAAAAGTGCAACCTTCTACAGCCAACCGATATTTGGCAACCTTAAAGACCATTCTCAGATTCAAGAGGCAACCATGGGACTATATCAAGCTGAGAAAAGAGCGTAACGGGAGGATAAGGGTAATCACCAAGGCAGAAGAGTCAATAATAGTGGGGCTGTTGCGAAATGCAGAACAAACGGGGAAGAAAACCTACTATACCGAGGCAGCAGACCTGATGGAGGTGTTGGTGGATACCGGCATGAGATTATCTGAACTACTGAACCTTACCTATGCAGATATAAGCTTCTGCAGCAATCTTATCAGTATATGGATCAACAAGGGAGAACGGCCCAGATCAATACCAATGACCAAAAGAGTCAGGGTAATTATGGAGGAACGCCAGCAGATATCATCAGTAAAACCATTCTCAATAACGATACATGAAACCGAACGAGCTTGGCAGTGGATAAGGGCAGAGATAGGGCTTGTTGGAGATAAGGAGTTCGTAATTCATGCTCTGAGGCATACCTGTGCTTCCAGGCTGGTGAATGCCGGTATTGACTTATATGTAGTCAAAGAGTGGCTTGGACATTCCAGTATTCAGATAACGGAGCGATATGCTCATCTGAATCCAGTAAAGTTGGTACATGCGGTAGAGGTACTTGAACAGTAATAATCTTTGCATATCGAGCAGTTGTCATGTAATTATGGGTAACATTTTGGTATACATTTGTATGATTATTGGCAAGAGGTAGCAGCTAACATTAATACCAATACATATGTATGGAAGTGCAAAATCGCTGGTATATCGGCTAGATATGCCGTGCCCCGGTCTTCAAAACCGGTGGGGGGGATGAGAAATTCCCTCGGTGGGTTCGATTCCCATGTGCTTCCGCCATTAAAAATAACAGGGGATCAGGCGATAGCCTTTTCCCCTGATTTTGTTTTTCGCAACAGTGATTGCCGGATCAAAAACTGTAGGTGATGCCCGACTGGATGGTGTGGGCCGAAAAGGTGAGGGCCGGGTCGTCCGAATCCCTGGTTGAATATTGATACCCGAGAGAGACCGTGAGCCTGTTGATTGGGGCCCACTCGAGGCCGGCGCTCATGTCCTGCAGCAGATCAGACCTGCCTGCCACCCCTGCATTGGGCACATCCTGGAAGCTCTTCCAGGTCAGCTTTTCGGAAAGCGAAGCCTTCACCTTGCTGCTGACCTGATACTTCAGTCCGACTCCGAACGCATCATTGACGCTGTAAATCCTGTCTGCATAGGTTTCCTCATAAAGCTGCCGCTCACCGTTCAACGTGAAAGCCAGGCGGGGCGACCAGTTGTAGGTGATCTCGGCCTGGCCGATAAGGCCGTCAAAATCCCTGTCCGAAGCCTGATCGTGCCTGCGCTCCAGATAACCCACATATCCGGAAACCGCGGTCTTGGCGCCGACCGTCCTTTTCAATCCGATGCGGACCGAATCGGAAACGTTGCTGTTGTTGACCAGCGTCGCACCCAGGCGCATATCTGTCGGATAATCCCGGAACTCTCTCTGCACGGTGCCGTAGAACCTGGTATCGGAAGAGGGACGGTACGACACCGTTGCTGCGTACAGGTCATGGGCATACTCGTTGGCTCGGAACTGCGGCAGTGAGTAATCAACATTGCTGTGCCGGTAGGCCGCAGCAAAGCCGACTCCCATCGTCATTTCATAGCCGACGGCCACCCCGCCTGCCAGTTCCCGCTGCTCATTGATCTGCGTACCGCGATAATCCGAGCGCGACTGGGGGGCCTGGGCATATTTTCCTTCCAGGGTGATCTTCAGTTTGTCGAACACCGAAAGCGCCAGGTTGCCGCTGAACAGATCCCGGTTGGAATCCTGGTTGGAATAATGGCTGTAGAAGCTGTAATCCCGCTTTAGCATAAGATCCAGCGTCTGGGCGCTGATCTGGTAATGCAGCCTGGTTCCAACCGTCACCATGGTAATGAAATCCGCCAGAGTATCATCGCCGGTCAGCGCCTGCTGCTGCTCGCTATCCTTGACCCGGAAAATATTGCTGTCGTAGCTCTGTGTTACCGAAGCAAACGGTTTAAGCGTATCGCCCAGCAGTGCGGCCTGGGCCTGTCCGTCGAATGCGGGCGCCAGCATCGCCGTCAGCAGCAGTGTTTTAATCCCGGCTTTCATAAAAAAATCCTTTGTTGAAATGAGAGATTCAATATTTTCATTCTCCCTTTAACATGTATCACGTCCCATTTCAACACCCGGTTCCCCTCACTACCGCCAGTACCGTCCTGGCCAGTATGCGCAGATCGAGGGCGAAGCACCAGTTGTCGATATACTCCAGATCCATTTTCATCCAGACATTAAAATCCTTGTTGTTGCGTGCCACCACCTCGTGGATGCAGGTGATACCGGGGCGCATACTCAGGCGCCGGCGCTGCCAGCGCTCGTAGCGCTCCACCTCGGAGGGAATCGGCGGACGCGGCCCGACCAGCGACATGTCCCCCATCAGGACATTGAACAACTGGGGCAGTTCGTCCAGACTGGTCTTGCGCAGCAGCCGCCCAATGGCCGTAATGCGCGGGTCGTTGCGGATCTTGAACACCGGTCCTTCCAGTTCATTCTGTTTCTGCAGCTCTTCCAGCTTTTTCTCGGCATCCACGACCATGGTTCTGAATTTCAGAATCGGGAAGGTCCGGCCATTGACTCCGCAGCGGATCTGACGGAAAAAAACCGGTCCCGGTGCGGTGATCTTGATGATCAGGCCGATCAGCAGAAACAGTGGTGACAGAAACAGCAGGCCGAGTGCAGAACCGATCAGGTCCAGGGAGCGTTTGAGGGCAAGAAAAAAGAAGTCGTTGGGGGTGGCGTCAAAGGTCAGCAGCGGCCAGCCGTCCAGTTCCTTGATCACCGGCTTGGCGATGGCCGTGTCGAAGAAATCGATGCAGATGGTCGCCTTCACCCCGACCTTCTCGCAGACCTTGACAGACTTTTCCAGCCGGTCCAGCCAGTTGCGCGGCATGACGAAAAAAACCTCATCTACCACATTTTCATCCAGGATGCGCGCCATGTCATCAAAGGTGCCGATCACCCGTGCCGAACCGACCAAGCGTCCCAGCATCTCCTCCTCGTCGATGAAACCCAGGATCTTGAAGCCCCAGTCGGGGTGGGATTCGATGGATTTGACAAAATCCCTGGCTCTGGACCCCGACCCGACAATGAGCACCGCCCGGTAGTTGAGCCCCCGTCTTCGGATACTCCGCAAGACCTTGAGCACGAGCCATTTTTCCATGGTCAGCAATGAAACCGCCAGGCCGAAGAAGATCACCACGAAGGTTTGCGAAAGGAGATTGAACTTGAGGAGAAAAGCCGTGGCAGTAAACACCAGGATGGCCAGCAGGGAGGCCTCGAAGATGGACCAGCTGAGGCGGACCAGACCCTTCTCGCGCATTGATCCGTAGACGCCGAACAGCATCAGCAGGATCACCCAGAGCGGAATGACCAGCAGCATCGCCGGCAGGTACTCGGCAAAGGGCGGCATTTCGTTAAGATAGCGGAAGTCGAAGCCATCCCTGATTGCAAAGGCGGACACGAAGGAAATGGCGATTATGATCGCATCGACAGCGATGGCAACCTTATGGATTAATTTGTCCTGTTGTTTGAGCATGGTGCAAAGTCCTTTTTATACCAAGTCGCAATCAAACGATTACGTTGTTGGCTGCGTCGGTGACTCCTCAACGTACTGATTGTACGCCTTCGTCGTCACTCTCCTTGCTGCCTGGTACTCATTTTGATTGCAACTCGGTATTAGTTGCTGGGTGCTACATCTTGAACCTGGCTGGATCCGAAGTGCCGGCCAAAGAGTAAATAACCTTGTCGCACTCTGTCTCGACAAGATCGGCTAGATACTCCCAGAAATCTTCATTTTCAACCGTTTGAGCCACTATTTGCACAGGCAGAAAGCGCTTCATTTCTTTGATAAAAGCTGATCGAACATCGGGATCATTCCGCAGCTGCCTTTTGCGCTCAATCATCAGATTCAAAAACTCGCCAATACTGCGTCTGTGATCCAGAACTTTTTTTGGCACCAAATCAAGCGGCAAATCGACATTTTGTTGTTTGAGCCAGCCGATATCCCAAAGGTCCCGGTTCTTGAGCCGATTCGGCCTGAGCGCAAAGGCGATCAGTTTATCCGCAAGTATTTCCTCCCGGCTTTGGGCCTGGATAATCAAGCCGGAGGTGCCCATATCGACTCCATAGTGGTTACGCAGGACCATGGGGCGTTTGTCGTAACTAGGTATGGTGCAAATATCAATATTGACTCTCTGCGAAGGGAGGCCCCTTTGATCCGGCCGGGTGATGACCTTCAGCTTCCAGGTGCCAATATCACCGGTGTCCCTGGTCGGTTCACCGACCTCCACATTCAGTCCGTATTTTGTCTGCAGCCTGTCGACAAGTACGCCAGCCAAGCCGCTCAATGTTTCGTGCCTGAAGTTTTCTCCACCGGTAAAATCAAGGTCTTCACTCAAACGATTTGACCCATAACAGGCCCGCAGGCAGGTGCCTCCAATAAAGGTCAAACTGCCGAGCAAGCCGGCGGCACTCATCTCCCGCATGATATCGTGATGAAGGAGCTCCTTTTCGACAACCCCGCGCAAAGTGGCAAGCTCACTCTGACTCTTCATCGCCTGAGAAACCAACTGATCAAACAAGCTCATCGGCTGCCTCCCAGTCAATCAAATCGGTACTGCGTCCGGTGGCTTTCATGTCCTTGACGGCCAGGGCGACGGAGGCGCGCCACAGGTGACAGCGCGGATCATAGCTGAGCTGATCAGCCAGGCTCTCCGGAAGTTTTTTTGTGTGAATAAATTCAATGTGGCCAAAATCACCGCAATCAATAACATGGCTGCGCCCCGAGGACATCAACGTAATCCAGTTCATGGGAACTTGAGAGATCACACCCGCATCGCTCAAGGCAGACTCCAGACTAATGTAATTAAATTCACCGGCGCGCAACCTGGTTGCCGCATGGTACAAAACCAACCCCTTGGCATAGTCGGCCTTGGGATACAGGTACAGCCCGCGGCAGATACGCATGAGCAACCCATCTTTCTCTGCCCGACTGATGAGCGCTTTGAAAGCACCCTGACTTTGTTCCGGCATCGCCCCGTACAGATCATTCAACGAAAACAGGTAATGTTCGTCATTCGCCAGCATCGTCAGTATTTGCATCAGTTGCTTGATTGGCTGCATATGCAAACTCCGGTCTACACTAGATGACACTTAGTGTAACTTTATGTAGACCAAGTGCAAGGATTTAATTCGTGCCCATCCGTGTAACACCAGCCAGAAGCAGGACAAAAGCTTGAATCTTAAAAACATGGAACCGCCGAGAAAGGCGGATGCACGCCGAGAAAACCAGGGTAAGAGCTTAAAGTCGTTGGGGTTAAACAAAAAATCTTTGTTTTTGACTTTCTCGGCGTATTCGGCGTGTTCGGCGGTTCCGAAGCCTTTTAAGCCTTTCATCCGCCTTTGTCAGTGTGAACTCTCCCAACCCCTACTCGCCAGCTATTCCAGTCAACCACTTCCACGTCGGCAACAGCCTGATACTTTTCCCCTGCATGGTTATTTCACCTTCTTCTTCCCAGGTAAGAATGAGCAGATATTCGCATGCCAGCTTCTCTGCTGCGTGCAGGAGGCCGGAGAACTCCCGCTTCCTGGTTTTCGGGTCGGACAGGTCGTAACAGACCTGGATCAGTTCGCTGGTCAGGCCACTTTCTCTGACAACAAAATCCACCTCCTTGCCGCCCGGTTCCTTATATGTATAAAACTCCCGTCCCCGCCTTGCCAGTTCAATGGCAACCAGACTCTCAAGTAGACGCCCTGAGTCGGCGCCGGCCCTGAAACCCACTGCGGCAATAAACCCGGGATCGAAGGCATACACCTTTCGAGGAGCCTGCACACGCTCGCGAGCCTTCCAGGAAAAGCGGTTTACGCTGAAAAGGAGAAACGCTTCCGCCAGATAACCGATATAATTTTCCAGGGTATGGATACTGCGAAAACCGAGTGCCTTGCCAACGGAGTTGTAGGTGTATTCCCGTGCGTGATTTGCCACCAGATAGCGTCCCAGTTCCATGAGTCTTCCGGCAAAACGTACGTTGTAACGTCGCACCACATCCTTGAGCAGGACGCTTTCGAACAAAGTAGCCAGGTAGTTGCCTGCATCGACACCACCGAGCACCGTTTCGGGAAAACCACCGCTGTGCAGGTAAGCGTCAAGATGATTCAGAAGCACCCCCTGCCTTTCCTTGAGGGCAACTGTTTCGTCCAGAGCAAACCCTTTGGCCCGCAGGTACTCGCCGAATGAAAAGGGAAACAGACGAAACTCGCGGTAGCGGCCGGTCAGGTGGGTTGCCAACTCGCGGCTCAAGAGGTGAGCATTCGAACCAGTAAGCACAAGATTGTATCCCTGCCGGTGCAGGCGGCTAACGAATAATTCCCAGCCTGCAACATTCTGAATCTCATCAAGGAAGATGGTTCGAACGTCACCGTAGACCTGGGTCATGCCCATCAACAGTTTATCGAAATCGGTCAATCCCAGCAGGCGTTCGTCGTCAAAGTTGACGTAGGCAAAATCCCGGTCTTGCAGCATCTGTAAAGCAAAAACCGATTTCCCCGCCCTGC
>JACMKN010000153.1 GCA_014380135.1 Deltaproteobacteria bacterium | reverse complement strand
GGCACCGGGATTCAGCGGTGCCTTTTTTCATGCGCTGTGCTATGGTGGCCAACTCTATGGAAACTCACTTTACCGAAGATTGCCGCGCATTGATGCGCTACGAAATTACCGCAGCGGGCGGCAACGAGGTCTTTTTCATCGGCCGCACCAACGTGGAAGGCGTCGTCTGCGAGGTGGAAACCATCGCACGCGGCAGCAAACAGGCCGTGCCGGCCATCATGGTGCGAGCGTCGGGCGGCGATGTTGTCATTCACAACCACCCCTCCGGTGACCTGACCCCCTCCTCGGCCGACATGGACATCGCTTCGGTGGCCGGCAACCAAGGCATCGGCTTCTCCATCGTCGATAATGACTGCCTGCGCTGCTATCAGGTCGTCACTCCCCACACCGAAAAGAAGGGCGAAATGCTTTCGATGGAGGAGATCGGCCGCATCTTTGCTCCCGACGGCATGATGGCCCACCTGAAGGGCTACGAACAGCGCGACGAACAGGTCCGCATGGCCTTTGCCGTGGCCGAAGCCTTCAACGGTGACGGTGTGGTGCTGGTGGAGGCCGGCACCGGCACCGGCAAGTCCCTGGCCTATCTGATCCCATCCATTCTCTGGGCGGTACGCAACAACGAGCGGGTCGTGATCTCCACCAACACCATCAATCTGCAGGAACAGCTGATCCGCAAAGACCTTCCCTTTCTGGCCCGCAATTCCAAGATCGAGTTCAAGGCCTCTCTGGTCAAGGGACGCAGCAACTACGCCTGCCTGCGCAAGCTGGAACATGCCGAAGCGGAACCGTCCCTGTTTCCGGATGAATCCTCGGCCGAGCTGACCATCATCATCGAATGGAGCCACGCCAGCCAGGACGGCTGCCGCAGCGACCTGGCCTTCACGCCGCGCCATACGGTCTGGGAAGAGGTCTGCTGCGAGGCCGACCAGTGCAGCCGCTCGCGCTGCAAGCATTTCAACCGCTGCTTCTTCTACCGGGCCCGGCGCGAGTCGTCGGCCGCCCGGGTACTGGTGGTCAACCACGCCCTGCTGCTGTCCGACATCGTCCTGAGAAAAGAGACCGGCTACGATGCCACCGCCATCCTGCCCCCCTTCAGCCGCCTGATCTTCGACGAGGGTCATCACCTGGAGGATGTGGCCACCAGCCACCTGTCGTTGACCATCGCCCGCAGCGGCATTCTCAAACAGCTGCAGCGACTGGTGCCGCCCAAGGCCGGTCGGGCCGGTCTGCTGACGATCATCTCGTCGCGCATCACCCGCGATCTGCCCGAATCCCAGGAGGGGCTGTACGCCGAACTGTCCGGGCTGCTGGAGATGCACCTGCTGCCCAAGGCCCATGACTTGTCCGGCTTGACCGAGCAGACCATGGATTGGCTGGCCTTCTCGGTCGAACATGATGCCGGCGGCCTGGCCGGGCGTGAGCAGAAGCTGCGCATAACGCCGGAGGTGGAACGCCGGGCCTTCTGGCCCGAGTGCCGCCAGAGGCTGCAGACGTTGGCCGATGCCGTCAATGACTACACCTCGGCCCTGCGCACGCTGCTGCGCCGCTGCGGAGACCTGCCCGAAAAACTGCGGGAAAAGCTGGCCGATCAACTACTGGACACGAACGGCATCGAGGGGCGTCTGCAGGCCATGGCCGACGGGCTGCTGTTTTTTACTACCGAGGCCGAGGGTTACTGCCGCTGGATCGAGACCAGGAGCGGCAACCGCGGTGTGCAGGCCCGCCTGTGCGCCGCGCCGCTGGATATCTCCGGGCAGCTCAAGGAAACCGTGCTGGACCGGCTCAAGACGATCATCGTCACCTCCGCCACGCTGACTGTGGGGGGCCAGTTCGGCTACCTGAAAAAACGGACCGGTTTCAGTCTGCTGCCCAGGGAACGCCTGACGGAGCTGCAGCTGGCGTCACCCTTCGACTATGCCAGCCAGGTCTTCCTGGCGATCCCGGAGAACATGCCGGAACCGACCGAGCCGGGCTATCGTGAGGCGCTGGAAACCCATATCCTGAAGGCGGTCACGCTGGCCCGCGGCGGCGCCTTTATCCTGTTCACCTCCTATGACCTGCTGAACCGGGTATATACGGCACTGGCGCCGCGACTGGCCAAGCTGGGACTGACCTCGCTCAAACAGGGCGATACCGGTCGCCATACCCTGCTGGCACAGTTTCGCAAAGAGGGCAACGCGGTGCTGTTCGGCACCGATTCCTTCTGGGAAGGGGTGGATGTCAAGGGTGAGGCGCTGCGGCTGGTGATCATCACCCGTTTGCCGTTTCAGGTGCCGACCGAGCCGGTCCAGCAGGCCCGGGCCGAAAAGATCAAAGCCGACGGTGGCGATCCCTTCCGGGACTTTTCATTGCCGCAGGCGGTCATCAAGTTCCGCCAGGGCTTCGGCCGTCTGATCCGCAGCCGTGATGACCGGGGGGCGGTGCTGATCCTGGACCGGCGTGTGATCAACAAAAGCTACGGCAGAACCTTTCTGCGCTCGCTGCCGGATACGGAGATAATTAAAGGGGATTCGGTGGATATATTCGGGAAGATGGAGGGATTTTTCAAGCTGGGAAAATTGTAGGGGCGCATTGCATGCGCCCCGATTGGGCGAACAGCAGTTCGCCCTACTTTGTTTCCTTTAATTGTTTCTTGGCGCTGAAGTTGAAACACTGGAAATACATCAGGCAGGTCAGCAGAAACGAGAAGATAGTTGTGGCCAGAAACCAGGTGGCACCGGCGGCTTTCTTTGCATCCGGTATCAGCGCCACAAAGACGATGAAAAAGGCCACGCCGCAGAACTTCCAGAGGTCGCCGATCAGGCGTTTCCTGCGCAGAGCGGTCAGCTGTTCACTGGTCAGGCCGGTGGCGGTTCCTTCGATCTCTATCCCGACGTCACGCCAAGCCAGTTTGTAGACCGGATAAATCAGCAACAGCTGGATTACGATGGCAGCCACCAGGCTGCTGATGAAATGTTCCGGCTTACCGCGCAGGGTAAACAGCCCCTGATAGTTCATCGCCAGAAAGACCAGCAGTCCCACCAGAATAGTCTGTACGACCCGATAAAGCAGCATTTGTCGTTTAAGTTTCTTGAATTCCGCAACAACCATTGACACACACTCCACGCTATATTTATAACTCTGTTTCAGAGTCGGACGTTTATATCAGAATGCCGTCAGATTCACAAGCAGACAAAATCAGATCCATACCAAAAACGGTTCTTGAACCATCGGAGCAGCAATGAATCAACAGGCCCGGTACATCTTATGATGCACTTTCTCCGTCGCGTCTTTACGCCGGTCATGACCATGGTCGCGATCCAGCTGGTCTGGATCACGCTCGTGATATTCTGGATCTTCTGGTTTATCGGCAAGCACCGTGAATTCAAGGCGCTGGCGGAGAAATACCGACCGGAACTGCTGGGCGAAGGATTCAACTGGCCGGTCATGGTGGAAGGCATCGGCATGCTGCTGCTGATCCTGATCGGCGCTTATGTCATCTTCCTCTTCTGGAACCGCCAGTCAAAGCTGTACGCACAGCAGCGCAACGTCATTTCCCAGGTCACGCACGAGCTCAAATCACCGCTGGCTTCGATACAGCTGCATCTTGAGACAATCCGCCTGCGCCGTCCCAACGAAGAAAAGCTGGATTCCTTTGTCGGCACGATGCTGGCCGATACGGAGCGCCTGCACTACCTGATCAACAACCTGTTGATGGCAGCGCGCCTGGAACAGCGCCGCAAACAGACCGAGCGGCGCCTGACCGACCTGACGGCGCTGGTCGGTGAACATGTCGAGCGCGAACGGGCCGCCCTGGCCCATGGCGGCAATATCTTTTTCGAAGCGGCACCCGGACTGAAGGCCATGGTCGATCCGGAAGAGATGGGCATGGTGGTTCGCAACCTGTTTGAAAACGCGATACTCTACTCGCCCCAGAGTCCCGAGATAACCGTGCGGCTGACCAGATCGGGCAATATGCTGCAGCTCTCGGTGCAGGATCTGGGGCGAGGGCTCGAAGCCGGGGAACAAAAGAAAATCTTCGATCGCTTCTACCGGGTTCAGCCGCCCGGCGAAAACGTGCGCGGCACCGGCCTGGGGCTGTACATTGTCGAATCGGTTGTCAGGGGCTACGGCGGCACGGTCGGCGTTACAAGCGCCGGGCTGGGCAAGGGCAGTACCTTCACAATCAAACTTCCGGCGGCATGAGGTACATATGACAAACGACAAGCCACATATAATGCTGGTTGAGGATGAAATTCACCTGGCGCGCGGCATCTGTTACAACCTGGAAGAAGAGGGTCTGCGCATCAGTCACTTTGAAACCGGCGAGCGTGCGCTGAAATCGTTGGAAGTCGAGCGTTTTGACCTGATAATTCTGGATGTCATGCTGCCCGGCATGGATGGTTTCGAAGCTTGCCGATTGATCCGAAAACTCGATCCGCGCGTGCCGATCCTGATGCTGACCGCCCGTTCCGAGGATGCCGACCGGGTTGAGGGGCTGGAGAACGGGGCCGATGATTATCTGACCAAGCCGTTCAATCTGGTGGAGTTTCTGTTGCGGGTCAAGGGGATGCTGAGACGATCTTCATGGTATCGGCCGGAGCCGGTTGAAGAAGGTTACCGTTTCGGGGATAATGAGGCTTTTCTGCTCTCCTACCGGGCCAGGACTGCCCAGGGCGAGATCGATATGACCGAAATGGAGGTGCGGGTCCTGTCGCTTTTTTTCCGCAAGGAAGGACAGGCCATCCAGCGCAGCGAGCTGCTGCAGAGTGTCTGGGGTTATACCAGCGACACCGAAACCAGAACGCTGGACAACTTTATCGTCCGTCTGCGCAAATACTTCGAGCCGGACCCGTCGCATCCCAAGCACTTTCAGACCGTACGGGGAGTCGGCTACCGCTTCAGCCGCAGCGGGGACAAACATTGAGCAGTTCTTCTCGTTGATTCCTGTTGACACATGTTTGTTGTAAATAATGTGTATAATATTGTATAAATAATTATACAAAGGGGGTGGCGTATGGCAACAGTCAATTACAGTGTTCCGGATGACGTGAAGGAATTGTTCAACACTGCCTTCGCCGGCGCTAATCGGAGTGCCGTGATCTCCGAGTTGATGCGCCAGGCCGCTGAACACGAACTGAGTCTCAAACGGCGCAGAGAGGCTGTCGATGCACTGTTGGAGGAATGTGGCAAGGCTCCGCAGGTGTCACGGGAATCCGTATCTGCTGCGAGAGATGAGGTGCGGCATTGAAACCGGTTGTAGTTGTCGATGCCAGTGTCGCAATCAAGTGGTTTGTCTCTGAATCTCCTGACGACGGGGACACGGAGGAGGCCCTTGATCTCTTGCGGGCGTATCGTGACGACCGGTTAGAGTTCTATCAGCCGCCAATCTGGCGGGCCGAAGTGTTGGCAGTACTTTCCCGGATTGTGCCTGACAAGGTAGAGCAGCACACCTGGAAACTGCTGGCTTTCGATTATAACGAGGCATCGGGCAGCGCCCTCTATCTCAGGGCGGTTCAGCTCTCAATCCAGCTTGGTCATCACCTCTTCGACACCATCTATCACGCCTCGGCCTTGAGCCACCCTTCGGCAACCCTGATTACTGCGGATGAAAAATTCCGCATCAAAGCAGAATCCCTTGGCAGGGTGCTTTCGCTAAAGAGGTGGAGAGAGATTTATTCCTGAAATTCGCAGCAAATTGGAATAAATAGGGAGTGCCCCTTTGCTTGTTTGACGAAAACAGGTTGTCGTAGGGGCATCCCCTTGCGGGTGCCCGCCTTTAAGATTTAGTGATGATTCCACCAATGGCGCCCGCCCAGGGCACCCGCAAAATCAGGGCACCCGCAAGGGGATGCCCCTACAAGAACTCCGAGTACAACACAAAGGCAAACCGTACCGGGTATTTTTCGCCTTTGACCCTCTCCGCCAGGCAGTGATGTTGTGTGGCGGTTACATAACCGGAAATAAACATTTTTACGAAACTATGATCCCTATTGCAGAGAGTGAATTTTTGAACTATCTGCAAGAACTGGAGTGAGTTATGGCAAAGCAGCTTTCAGAATTAATAAAAAAAGTAGACCCGACTGTAGTCGCAGCAGCACGTGCTCAGGCTGATCAAAATTTTTTTGAACTCCGCCTTGCTCAGTTACGTCAAGCAGTCGAGATGTCGCAACACGATTTGGCGGCCGCGCTTGGAATCTCGCAACCCTCCGTCGCTAATCTGGAAAAACGCGGCCACGAAGTTAAGATATCTTCTCTCAAACGGTACATTGAGGCGCTTGGCGGTAAACTGTCTCTGGATGTCGAGCTGGCTGATGGCCGTCACATCGGCATAAACGTCTAGCGCTGTCTTCCTTATAAATGAAGAAAATTGGTTAATAGGTCGTTTGTCTGTTTTATGCCGAGAAGAGCGACAACCTCGACCTTACAAAGCTGGGTCAGGCGCAAAAGGAAGTATTGAAGGCAAAGCAGATAATGCGCAGTTCTGCATATAAGCAGCTATAGTTATTAAAGAGTTCGGTTGAATTCCGGCATGCCGGAATTGGCAGGGAGTGTTTGAATTTATTCGTTGCATTATAATTGTTTTTCATGTTCATAGACTAAATATTCTGTTTGGGCAGATCACCGGTTCACGCGCGCGCGTGAACCGGTGATCAACGAGTTGGAACGAAAACTGCGCCAAATATTGTAAGGAGAAATGATAGATGACGGTCCGACCAAAAACCGTAATGCGTTTTTACGGTAACCTTGAATACGCGATACAGTCCATCGCGTTTAAAGAAATCACCTTTTTACATTCGGATAAGCTGAATGATCCATTTGATCCATATTTCTATTTTATAACAGATTTCAACGAAAATTATTCTACACTTATAGACTTCGTTCAACAGCGCCACGCCAAAGATTTACAGTACTTCGAAGATCGTTTACCACAAAGTAATTGGGACAAATTCATCAAACTGATTGAAGGACATTTTAAGCTATTTCTCAAAGGCTCGTATCTTTTTTCAACGTGTGCAATAAGTAAAGACTGTCATCCTAAAGATAATTTATACATGTGGAGTCATTATGGAAACGGCCATCGGGGCGTTGCCATCGAATTTGACACAACCCTTTTGTCAAAAGCCGTATTGGATAAGCAGAAAAGGCTGGGCAATAAGGTTATAAATATTGATGAAGTGTGGACGAAAGTTAATTACACAACAGAAGTGCCAAAAATTACGTGTGAAGCCATTTTCCAATTTATTATGAATGACCTTGAAATACCTGATAAAAATGCATGGGAAGGGACGGAACTTTCCAGAATTTTGAGTCAAATAGTACGATCAAAAAGTATCGAATGGAAGATAGAAAATGAGTGGCGGCTTATGTGGCAAAATGATGAAACGAAAGTCAAAGTTCAGAGAGTAAATTTATATGATGAAAGTGTAGCGGCCATTTATTTAGGCTGCCTAATTGATAATAATGCTAAAGATAACTTGATATCTGAAGCAAAACAAAATTTTCCTATAGCTAAGATATTTGGGGGAAAGAAAGTAAAAGGAGAATTTGCGCTGGAATTCGAACAACTGGCTTAACAAAAGCCGAAAACCCTTTGATAAGGAGAATTTCCAACCATCGGCAGGACCGGGGGAAAAACCACCCCGGTCAACCTCAGTCCTGTTATGCGATAGCACAAAAAGGAAATGGATTGTTCATAATCGAAGATGAAATACATGCAGAATTGTGCGGAGAGTTTCCCAGCTTTGCAGATGCAATGTCTGAACTTCAGATAAGAAGCAAAATTGAATGGGATCAAAAACCAAATGTATGTCCATGTACCAACTGGAAAAATTGTGAGCGAGAATATTCAATTGTGGAGTATGACACTTCTACTAAGCCTTGGAGTGAATTGTCGAGAACGGAAGTCCTAACGGTTTCTTCTAAAGGAGTGTTTTGGGAGAAAGGTTTCGAGGGAAATTAAAGCGCATAACAAGGCCACTGGACCTGACCCAACAACCTGTCAGGTCAGTGTCCTCACCGTTGTGCCATTTTAAGGAGATCAAATGAAAATCACTACTCACATTATTATGCTCGCACTTGCCTTTGTCTTCATACAAACTGCTGAGGCAATTCAGCCCATCGATCAATTCACCATCAAGGATCAAGCCAAATGGAGTTGTGCAAAAACTATTGCCGTTAAACTTTTTCCGGTTGCCGGAGAATTCAAGGGCGAGAAGGATCAAAACTATTATCAGAATGATTTTGCCAATAAGCTTGCTTCAAACCTCAAGAAGATACCAGGCATTGAAAAGATTGAAGTTGTCGATGACAAATTAGCTATATCGGCCGATATTCTGATAGATGGAAGCTTTAAGGACCTGACGACCGGCAGTCGCGCACTACGTTTTTGGGTCGGATTTGGAGCCGGAAAGTCCTTTTGTAGGGCAGACATAAAAGGCATCGACCTAAAAAGTGGATCAGAGGTGTTCAGTCTAGATCATGCCAGAGGGTCTGCCATGGATATAGTTAGCGATGACGAGTTAATAGAGAATATTGATGAGGTCGTTGAAGACGTGGTTGCAGGACTAATGGCTGCAAGAGGTGTGTGCACTTCTGGTTCGTCATTGAAATAGCCCAACCAAACGAATTGATCTGTTTCGCTTCGCTCTCAGGTCATCCGCCGCACCGTTGTACCGAGTATAGCCAATTGATTGATAACAGAAAGTGTGTAGACTCCTTTGCTTGCTTCTAATCTGAACTTCGTTATGCGGGGCAAGGATATACCGGCGTGCCTCTGCCAAAAGAGCGGGACTGTCGGTTATAGCCCATAAGGCGATATGGGTATCAAGTACAGCCTCACACCGAATTTCCCTCGAACATCCGGGCAATCACCTCATTAGACTCATCAATATTATCCGGTACAATAAAGCGTCCCCTGGCCACCCCTATCCTCTGCTGCAGCGGCTGTCGAGCGATACTGACAAGCTTCGCAACGGCGATGCCATGCCTGGAAATGACAATTTCCTTTTCCTGGCCGCTTTCAATCGCTTCAACCAGCTTTGAGAGTGTCGTTTTGGCCTGAAACATACTTACGGTTTGCATCTACGCCTGACCCCCCGCTTGCATACTTTGTTCTGTTTTGTTCTAGCTAAATGCACAGGGAGTGTAAAGATGGATTTCGAACATGTATGTAAGGATAAAATCCGGATCAGACTCGCTTCGACTTGACATACCCCGCGCAACTCCCCTGCAGCCGCTCCTGGATCGAATCAAGCATTTCCTGCTCATCGTCGAAACCGGCCGCCGCCTTGACGTTCATCGCCAGCGGCAGCAGTCCCAGCAGCAGCACCCGCAGGTTACCGCACCCCTCGCCGCCGCCGAAAATCTCCAGAAGTTTGCGATTGAGTCCCCTGCCGATGACAAATCCAACCAGATCGTTCATGCGCTTCGCCACTTTGGGACAGTCGCGGGAAGGGAACCTGACAAATTCCACCCCGGCGGACGTTATCGCCAGCGTCTCGAAATCAACCAGCACTTCCATGCGGATATCGTGGTAGCGATCGTACAACTTGGCTGACAGCCCAATCAGGCCGTCATCGCGCTTCAGCACGTGGTAGCTGATATCTCGTTGAAAATCCTCCATGGCATTCAATGCCGCCATTTCCTACCCCTTTTTCACCTTTGGAACGAAGATCTGCTCCGGATCCAGCACGTCATGAATGATATACAGTTCATCCCGGGTTGGCGGCGATGTTTCGCCCTGAACGCGCGATATGTCGAGCT
>JACMKN010000001.1 GCA_014380135.1 Deltaproteobacteria bacterium | reverse complement strand
GTCATCATTCGGTTCTGGAGCACGCCTCCTTTACCTTCGGTATCGAGGGCATCTCCCGGGTCACCTCGCACCAACTGGTGCGTCACCGTATCGCCTCATTCTCGCAACAGTCGCAGCGTTATGTCTCGCACAAGGAGGAATTCACCTCCATCATGCCGGACACCATCGCCGGAAACCCGGAAGCGTGCCAGATTTTTGCCTTCATGTCGGAAACCGTCCACAAGGCCTACGCCCAACTGGTCGAAATGGGAATACCGGCTGAAGATGCGCGCTATATACTGCCCAATGCAACGGAAACAAAAATCATCATGACCATGAACGCCCGCGAACTGCTGCACTTCTTCGCGCTGCGCTGCTGTCAGAGGGCCCAGTGGGAAATTCGTCAGATGAGTATCGAGATGCTGCGACTGGTCAGGCAGGTGGCGCCGGTCATCTTCCGCGAGGCGGGCCCGGGCTGCGTGGGCGGCCCCTGTCCGGAAGGCAAATTCTGCTGCGGACAGACCCAGGAAGTGCGCGATTTTTACAAAAATTTAGAGTAGCGGCGGATCTGCTTGACCGCCAATCAAGGCAACCTGTCTTCAGGGTCGCCAATACGAAAGGAATCCATGGAAAAAATACACGTTGGCGGCCAGGCCGTTATTGAAGGGGTCATGATGCGGGCCCCGCGCGCGGTTGCCATTGCGGTTCGCCGCTCAAACGGCGAGATAGTAGTCAAAAGTGAGCTGGCCGTACCGCTCTCCGAACGCTTTCCAATTGTCAAACTTCCGATCATCCGCGGTGCGGTAGCGCTCTTCACCTCCCTGATCATCGGCATCAAGGCTCTCAATTTTTCGGCCAACGAAGCCATGACCGAGGAAGAGAAGGACAAGGAAGGGGTCAAAGATGGCGGGGGCGAGCTTTCTTCCTGGGCCATGGCCGGCACCATGACGGTGGCCTTCGGCTTCGGCATCTGCCTGTTTTTCCTGTTCCCTCTTTATCTTACAAAACTGATGACACCGGTCATCGGTGACAACAACATCGTCTTTAACCTGGTGGACGGCGTCATCCGGGTGATCGTGTTTCTGGCCTACATCTGGGCTATTTCGCGCATGAACGACATCCAGCGGGTCTTTCAGTATCATGGCGCCGAGCACAAATCGATCTTTGCCTTCGAGGCCGGCGTGGAGTTGACGATTGAAAATGTTCGCCGTTTCAGCCGCCTGCATCCGCGCTGCGGCACCAGTTTCCTGCTGATCGTCATGCTGGTCAGCATCGCCGTGTTCTCGCTGATACCTAAACTATGGCCCTTCTATCTCAAGGCCGGTTCACGGGTATTCCTGTTGCCGATGATTGCCGGCATCTCCTATGAGTTTTTGAAATGGAGCGCAGCCAACGATAATCATCCGCTGGTAAAGATGGTTATCACACCCGGCCTCTACCTGCAGCGCCTGACCACCCGCGAACCGGATGACAGCCAACTGGAGGTAGCCATCCGCTCGATGAACGAAGCGCTGGAGGTAAATGCCGGTTACAAAGACGACCGGATAGTTGTGTAGAATGGTTCGGTTCGACTCCGCTCACCGATCGCCAACGTATCCGTTGCCTTTCCCTGAGCGGAGCCGAAGGGAACCCAACTCGCCATGCCATGCACAGGAAGCGGTGAAAGCCGTAAATGTACCTACCTCACCCGATTCATCACCCCATAAAACATGCTGACCTTTGACATCACCCACCAAGACCATTGCCGACGCCTGGAGAGCTATCTTCGGACGCTGATGCCGACCTCACCGCCCGGCTATTCACGCAAACTGATCAAAAGCGCCGCAGCCAGACTGAACGGCGCCTCTGCGAATCCCGAGACGCTGCTTGCCCTGCACGATACCGTTACCCTCAAGGAAAGCGGTGTCACGACCGGATACATCTCATCCGCCAGACCGGATCTGGACATGCTCTACGAAGATGACCAGATCGTGATCGTCAACAAGCCTTCCGGACTGCCGATGCACCGCACCGCCGAGCAGGAGGAAAATCTGGTTGATTTTGGCCAGTCCTACATGACCAGTCGCGCTACGCCCTGCAAGCTGTATCCGGTCAACCGCCTGGACCGCGGCACATCCGGGACGGTCATCCTGGCCAAAAGTTCCAGTTCGGCCGGTATCTATGGCCGCCAGGTTAAGGAGAGCGGCCTGGACAAGCTCTATCTGGCACTGGTGGCGGGTCAACCGGACGACAATGGCACGATTAGCGAGCCTTTGGATGACAAGGAATCCGAAACCCGCTTCCAGACCATCCTGCGGGGGGATTCCTGCGCACTGCTGGCGGTCACGCCGATCAGCGGCCGGATGCACCAGATCCGCCGCCATCTCTCGATGATCGGCCACCCGGTTATCGCGGACAAGCGCTATGGCGGCGGGGAGTTGCCTGAGCTGCCCGGCTTTGCCCTGCACTCCTTCCGTACCGTGCTGATCAGGCCTGAGGCTGGAGCGTTGGCGGCCTATGCCCCTTTACCGGAAGAGTTGCTGGCACTCTGCCAGCAGCGCGGAATTAGACGGAACGAACTGTTGGCGGCACTGCCACAATTCCTGTTGAAGCAACCCACCCAAGCTGCCGAACCCTCACTCTAGCCAGAAATCTTGGAGGTACCGCATGAGCGAATCAACCGTCTTTATCACCGGTGCATCGGCCGGCTTCGGCACGGCTTGCGCCCGTATGTTTGCCAAACAGGGCAAGCGCCTGGTTCTGACCGCCCGACGGATCGATCCTCTCCTGAAATTGCAGGATGAGATCGGTGCATCTGCCGACGTGCACATTATTCCGCTGGATGTGCGGGACCGCCAGGTGCTGCAGGGCGCGATAGAGTCTCTGCCGGAGCGCTTCCGCAATATCGATGTGCTGCTCAACAACGCCGGCCTGGCACTGGGGCTGGAACCGGCCCACCAGGCAGAGCTGGATGACTGGGACGCAATGGTTGACACCAACATCAAAGGGGTGATGTACTGCACCCGCTTGATACTGCCCGGCATGGTGGCCCGCAACCGCGGCCACATCGTCAACATCAGCTCCACGGCCGGAAACTGGCCCTATCCGGGCGGCAATGTCTATGGCGGAACCAAGGCCTTCGTAACCCAGTTTTCCCGCAACCTGCGGGCCGACCTGCTCGGGACGCGCGTGCGGGTAAGCTGCATACAGCCCGGCATGGCCGAAACCGAGTTTTCCAGGGTCCGTTTCAAGGGCAACGACCAGCAGGCCGCCGACGTTTACCGGGGGACTGATCCATTGACGGCGGAAGACATCGCCGAAACCGTCCGCTGGGTAGTCAGCCAACCGCCGCACGTCAACGTCAACACCCTGGAACTGATGTCGATCGATCAGTCCTGGGGTCCATTCGCGATACACCGGGAACAGAAATAAACAAAAAAGGAAATTATTATGGCTAAAGAACTATACGTCGGACACGTTTCAGAACAGGCCACCGAAGATGACCTGCGCAAACTTTTTTCCCTGATGGGGCCGGTCACGTCAGTACATCTGATCGTTGACCAGAGCACGGGCGAATTCAAACGCTGCGGCTATGTGCGGATGCTGTCCGAGGTCAATCTCGAAGAGGTCGTGGAGACCCTGGACGGCACCTATCTGATTGACCGCTGCATCGTCGTCAGCATTGCCAAGCCGCAGAAGGATCGCCCGGCCAAGACCGCTTTCGTCAGGAGAAAACCGACGATCGGCGCACGACCGGCTGCGGCTAAAGAAGCCGTCAGGAACGAGCGACCGGCAGCAGCGAGAAGCACCGCCAAGAGCAGCCGACCTGACGTTGCCAAAGAATCCGCCAAAACCGGACGTTCTTCCGCAGCGAAAGAGGCAGTACGCTTCGGACGACCGACTGCGGCCAAGGAATCAGCCAGGCCCGGACGACCACCTGCGGCCAGGGATTCCGTCAGAGGTGAGCGCCCGGCACCAGCCAGCCGAACCCCAAAGAGCGGGCCTCCAACCGCCGGCAGAAAAACAGGCGCCAGCCCGCGCCCACCCTCAAAAGGTCGCAAGTAACGCCAAGAGTAATCGACAAGGAGATCGCCATGAAGATCCTGCGCTTCTTTTTCCTGCTGACACTCCTGCAGCTTCCGGCATTGGCCCAATCCGCCAATCTGAAACGGATGCCGGTATCTTCACGCATAACCGCCGTCACGGTCTACAGCGACCGTGCCCTGACCTCCCGCAGCACGACCCTCAACCTCAAACCGGGCAGTTATCTGATCGCCTTCGAAGCCCTTCCAACACTGATACTGGATGATTCGGTGCGGGTGGAGGGCAAGGGAACCGCAGCGGCAACGATAGCGGGGCTGGAGATCAGGCGGAGCTTTCTGGAACAGAGCGGCGAAAAGAAGGTCAAGGAACTGGACGAAGAGATTCGCGGGCTGGAACGGCGTTCCGCTTTACTGGATGCGAAGAAGGCCGGCCTCTCTTCACAAAAGGCCTTTCTGGAATCGATCCGCGTAGCCTGGGGCGAGCGCATTTCCAAGGAACTGGCCATCGGCCGCCCCACCTCGGCGGAACTGCTGGAGGCTTCCGGTTTTGTCGGCGCGGGAGTCACCAAGGTCGAGGAACAGAGCCGCGAAATCGAGATAGAGAAGAACAGCATCCAGGACAAGATCGACGCCCTGCGCCGCCAGCGGGATGAAGCGACCGGCTCGGGCCGGAAAGAGGCCAAAAGTGTCGAGGTGGCGGTGGTGGTCACCCACGAAGGAAGTCTGACCCTTGAGCTGGCAGCGATCATTCCACGGGCAGGTTGGGAGCCGGCCTATGATGTGCGCCTGGCCGCCGATGCCAAAACAGCCGAATTGACCTTCCGGGCCATGGTGCGCCAGCAGACCGGAGAAGATTGGAACAATGTCGATCTGACCCTTTCCACCGCCCGCCCCGCCCTGGGCGGCGCCCCGTCGGAACTGCGCCCCTGGCGGATCTCCCTGCACCGTCCTCAGCCGGTAATGCAGAAAGAGATTTTCAGGGCGTCCTCCGCTGCTCCAATGGAAGCCGTTAAGCTTGGCCGGATGCAGATGGATGGTGCTAAACAGAAAGAGACCCCGACCGAAGATGAGTCGGCCGCCTTTGAAACCGCCCGAATCAGCGATGAACAATCCTCGGTTGCCTTTCACATCCCCCGTCCGCTGGATGTCCCTTCCGACGGCAGCCGGCACGGCAGCGTAGTAGCCATCGAACAGCTGCCGGTCAGCATGGAGTTCATGGCGATCCCCAAACTCTCGCCCTACGTATTCCTCAAGTCGGAGATCATCAACCGGGCCGCCTGGCCGCTCCTGCCGGGCAAGGTCAATACCTTTGTAGGCAACAGCTACACCGGCAGTTCACAGTTGAAGAAGGTCGCTGCCGGGGAAAAGTTTGACCTGTATTTCGGTACGGACGACCAGGTGACGGTCAAGCGTGAAGAGCTGAAACAGCACCGGGAAGCCGGCCTGTTCGGGAAAAACCGGATCGACTACCGCTATCGCATTCAATTGGCCAACTTCCGCAAGGAGCCGCTGACGCTGACACTGCTGGACCAGCTGCCGCTGGCCGGCGACGAGGAGATCAATGTCTCGCTGGATGAGCCATCCATCAAACCGGATCAGATCAAAAGCGACGGCACGCTGGTCTGGAAGACCCCTCTGCAACCGGGAGATAAAAAGGAGCTGACTTTCGGGATTGTCGTCGAATATCCGAAGGAGCGGGAAATTACCGGGCTGTAGTCTCTCATGACTTGAGGCGTAAGCGTAACAATATCATCGCGCTGGATCAAGCGTAGCGGACCCTTATCCCCATACTCATCCCCACCGACTATCGGTGGATAGCTTTACTCTTACCAAATCTACCCTCTGCAATTAATTTATC
>JACMKN010000152.1 GCA_014380135.1 Deltaproteobacteria bacterium | reverse complement strand
CGCATGAACAGCGGCACGGCAATCAGCAGGGCCACGATGTTCAGGGCGATGGTGGTCTTCTTCCAGACCAGCACCCAGCGGATGACCGGTGAATACAACTTGATGAAGAAGGTCGAGACCGGGTTGGAACTCTCGGGCGGCATCTTGCCCCGCATGAAGTAGTACATCAGAACCGGCACCAGCGTGATGGCGATCAGGGCCGAGCCCATCATCGAGAAGGTCTTGGTGAAGGCCAGCGGGTGGAACAGTTTTCCTTCCTGTCCTTCCAGCATGAAGACCGGCACAAAGGAGAGCACGATGATCGCCAGGGAGAAAAAGATGGCCCGGCCGACCTGCTTGGCCGAGGTGATGACGACCTCCAGCCTTTTTTCCGCCCGCTCTTCGGGCGGCATCTCGGACAGATGACGATAGCAGTTCTCCACCATGATGACGCCCGCGTCCACCAACACGCCGATGGCGATGGCGATACCCCCCAGCGACATGATATTTGAGGAGACCCCCATCAGCTTCATGGTGATGAAGGCGATCAGCACCGAGATCGGCAGGGTCAGCACGATCACCAAGGCGCTCTGGAAGTGCAGCAGGAAGACCAGGATCACCAGCGAGACCACCACCGACTCTTCCAGCAGATTTGTTTTCAGGGTATCAATGGCCCGCTGGATCAGGTCGGAACGGTCATAGGAAACCATGATCTTCACGCCGGGCGGCAGACCTTTCTCCAGATCCTTGATCTTGACCTTGACCCGGTCGATGACCTCCTTGGCATTTTCGCCGTAGCGCATGACCACGATCCCGCCTACCGCTTCACCCTCGCCGTTCATCTCCAAAAGACCGCGGCGGATGGCGCCTCCCATCTGAACCGTGCCCAGGTTCTTCAGATAAATCGGCGTGCCGCGCATGTCGGCGCCGATCACGATGTTTTCCAGGTCAGCCTTGGACTTGATGTAACCCCGCCCGCGGATCAGATACTCGGCGTCGGACTGTTCGATCAAACGCCCTCCCACATCCTTGTTGGAGGCCTTGACCGCCTCCATGACCGTGCCGACCTTGATCTTGTAGGCAAACAGCTTGTTCGGGTCCAGATCGATCTGGTATTCCCGCACCAGGCCGCCGATGGAGGCTACCTCGGCCACCCCCTGGACGGTGTTGAGCTGGTAGCGCACGAACCAGTCCTGCAGGGTGCGCAGCTGTTCCAGGTCATAACCCTTGCCCTCGATGGTGTACCAGAATACATGACCGACGCCGGTGCCGTCCGGGCCCAGGGTCGGAACCACACCGGGCGGCAGCAGCGAGGCGGCATAGTTCAGCCGTTCCAGCACGCGGGTCCGGGCCCAGTAGATGTCGGCCTTGTCCTCGAAGATGACGTAGATCATCGAGAAACCGAAGGCGCTGGAGGCCCGCACGGCCCGCACCATGGGCAGACCCTGCAGGTTGACCGCCAGCGGATAGGTGACCTGGTCCTCCACCACCTGCGGCGAACGGCCGGGATAATCGGTAAAGACTATCACCTGGTTGTCGGACAGGTCGGGGATGGCATCCACCGGAGTCTTGTAGACCGACCAGACCCCCCAGGCGATGATCAACCCGAACATCATCAGGATAATGACCCGGTTGCGGGCGGAGTACTCGATAATTTTTTCGATCATGGGAGAGATCCTTGTCAGTCTTGAAGTCCCCCTTTCTCAAAGGGGATAATAACCTACATCTTCATATCGTCCATTTTCAGCGCTTTATTTGCCGGTGCCGGTTTCGCGGGAGGTTGTGGCGCGGTTTGCCCCTTGGCCTCCGGTTTCGCTCCACCGGTATGCTGGCTGTGATCCGTACCGCCGCCTTTCAGCTGCGATTCGGAGTCGATCAGGTAAGCACCGGACACGGCCACCTTGTCGCCCGGCTTGAGGCCCGAAAGGATCTGGACTTTTTCATCGACCCGCTCTCCTACCTTGACATCACGCGGTTCGAACATGCCCGCGGAGCTCTCCACCCAGACCACCTGGCGTTTGCCGGTATCGATGACCGCCGTCACCGGCAGGATGATGCCCTTGACCAACGGAACCCTGATGATGGCGTTGACGAACATGTCGGGTTTCAACATGTGGCCGGGATTGGGCATTTCCACGCGGGCCTTGACGGTATGGGTCTTGGGGTCATGAAACGGATAAACGAAACTGATCCGGCCTTTGAATGCCTGGCTGTGTTCCACCGCCGAGCGTATTTCCACCTGCTGTCCGACCCGCACATAGGGGACTTCATTTTCGAAGACATCGATTTCCACCCAGACCCTGGATAGATCGGCAATATTGAAAAGCACATCCCCGGTGTTGACGTACTGTCCCTGCTGCACCATTTTTTCGATGACGAAGCCGGACTGGGGCGTGTAGATCGGCAGCCGGATATTGGGCTTGCCGGCCTTTTGCAGTTCGGCGATCTGGCTCTCCTTGACTCCGAAGAGCATCAGGCGCTGTTTGGAAGACTCCACCAGGCCGTCACCATTCTGGGAGATGGAGGAAATCGGGGAGTTTTTCAACTGCTCGCGGCTCTTGACCGCCAGCAGATATTCCTGCTGGGTGGCCAGCAGATCGGGAGAATAAACCTCGGCCACCGGCTTGTCCTTGCTGACGTAGGCCCCCACGGTGTTGACGTACAGCTTGTCGATGCGGCCGGCGATCCAGGCGGTGACCTTGGCCTGGCGCGACTGGTCGTACTGGACGATGCCGACGGCGTTGATTTCCTTGTTCAAGGTGCCCTGTTTCACCTCCACCGTGGCCACGTTGGCAATGACCCGCTGGGTTGGCGAGAGCGAGACATGGCCGAGCATGTCGGCCTGCTGCTTCTGCTCCGGCGTCTGGGCGGCTCCGTCCGCGGCGCCGTCAATCTTCTTGATCAGTTCCATGCCGCAGATCGGGCAGGTGCCCGGCTTGTCCTTGATGATGAAGGGGTGCATGGAGCAGGTGTAGAGCTGTTTGCCCTGGGCCGCCTTCTGGCCGGCAGCCGGGCCGGCAGGCTGCTTCTGCCACAGGTACCAGCCGCCACCGGCTGCCAAAGCCAGGATGATAACCACCAGGGGGATTGCGATTTTCTTGTTCAGGGCCATGGCTCGTACCTCAATAGTAAATTTTGAATTATGAATTATGAATTATGGATCATGATTTTGAATTAGATTTTAAATTAGATTCTGAATTTAATTCAAAATTCAAAACTCATAATTGCCTTTAGTGCAGCTCCATCCCCACCGCCGCTTCCAGCTGGGCCAGCTTCATCATGTACTCGGCCTGCGATTCGTACAGTTCCCGCTCGTAGTTGAACAGGTTCATCCGGCCGTCGAGCAGTGTCAGAAAATCCACCTTGTTGACCCGGTAGCTTATGACGGCCGACTCCAGGGACTGCTCGGCCTGGGGGATGATGCCCCCCTGGTAGAGTTCCACCAGTTTCCGGCGGCGCTCCAGCTGTGCCAGGGTATCGTTGATGGTCAAGGATATGGTGTTCTTCAAGGCGTTGACTTCTTCCGTTGCCATGTCCGTCTCGGAAGTCGATTCGGCCAGCATCGCCCGGCGGCGTGCCTGCTGGAACGGCAGGTTAAAGGTCACACCGACCGAAAACATGTTGTAGCCCGGATCGCTTACCATTTCGGTCGCAATGGCTTCCTTGAACATGTACTCAAAGGAGAGGTTGAAATCGGGGTAGAATTCCTTGCGGGCCAGACGGTGGGAAGCCTGACCCTTGTTTACCAGACTGAGCAGGCTTTTTATCTGGGGGCGCTTCTCAAGGGCGGTTTGGTTCAGTTGTTCGGCGGAAAGCGGGAGTTGCGGCAGGGCGAAATCGGCGACCGCACCGACCGGCGTATTGCCGGGGCGATAGAGCAGGTAGTTCAGGTTGGCTTCCAGACTCTTGCGTTTCTGCCGCAGGGTAATCTGCATATCGAGCATCTTGGATTTTTCCAGGCCGGCCTTGAAAATATCCTGCTGTACCCCCTGGCCGACCGAGTATTTCGACTCGGCAATGGTCACGAAGTCGGCCAGGATCTTCAGGTTTTTATCGACGATTCCCAATTCTTTGTCAGTGGCCCAAATCTGGTAGCAGGTCTCCTTGACCATGCGGGCCAGCTCCAGCTTGCGCTCTTCGATGGCCCACTGGTAGGACTCGGCCTCATACTGGGCCACTTCCTGCCGGATAGCCCGTTTGCCCCAGAAAGGGATCTGTTGCGAGATGCCGATCACCTTGGCGGACTGGGGATCCTGGTTGAAAACAAATGGCTCGCGAGCCAGCATGTTCTG
>JACMKN010000151.1 GCA_014380135.1 Deltaproteobacteria bacterium | reverse complement strand
GCGCGGATCGCCTGCGGTCTTGACCGGGTGATCTTCATTCCGGCCGCCGATCCCCCCCACAAGAAACTGGCCGGCGATGTGCCTTTCAACCTGCGTTGTCAGATGGTGCGCCTGGCAATAACCGGCAATCCGTATTTTGAGATGTCTCTGCTGGAGGGTGAGCGGAGCGGGAAATCATATTCAATCGACACGATCCGGATCTTCCACAAACGGATGCCGTATGACGAACTGTTCTTCATCATCGGCGGCGACTCGTTTCTGGAGATCGGTCTGTGGCACCGCTATGGCGATATCTTCCGTTCGTGCAACCTGATAGTTTTTGAACGTCCCGGCGGCATAATCGACGATCCCTACGACGCCCTGCCGGTTGTCATCAGGGGGGAGTTCGGCTATGATGCCGAATCCCGTCGCCTGACGCACTCATCCGGCCACTCTGTACATTTTGTGCCGGGCGATCTGCAGGACATCTCCTCAACCGAAATCCGCCGGCTTTACGCCGCCGGAAAGTGTATCGACCATCTTGTACCACCGGAAGTAGCAGCATATATCTCGCAGCAAAGGATCTATAACGAATGCCTGTAAAAAAAACCAAAGCAGTTGAAAAAACGACCCTGACCGCCAGCGAACGTGCCCTGAAATGCGCCGAGCTGGCCTTTGACAAAAAAGCTTTTGATATCTGTGTGCGCGACATCTCCAGGATTTCATCGATTGCCGATTATATGGTGATCATCTCCGGGGCGTCCGACAGGCAGAACCAGGCCATTGCCGACAACATCCGCACCGGATTGAAGAAATACGGCAAGGTCAATGATATCGAGGGTGCCACAGACGGCCGCTGGATCGTCATGGACTATAGTGATGTGCTGGTGCACATCTTCCATGACAACCTGCGCCGCTACTATGATCTGGACGGTTTGTGGGGCATGGCTCCGGAGCTGGAACTGCCGGCAGAGATCAAGGCGGCCCGCAAGGAATCCGATTTTTGAAACTGAAGGTGTTGTGGGTCGGCAAGAGTCGTGACCCGTGGGTCAAGGATGCGGTTGACGAATACGCCGGCCGCATCCGGCGCTATTGCCCGCTGGAACTGATCGACATTCGCGACGAGAAGGGCGCCGAAGCCGAGGAGATGCGGCGCCGGGAATGCGAGCGTCTGGAGAAGCAGATCCCGCCCAACGCCACGCTGATTCTGCTGGATGAAAGGGGCCAGCAGCTGGATTCCCCCGGCCTGGCCGCGCTGGTCGGCAAGCAGCGTGACAGCGGGGTGGGGGAGATCGTCTTCGCGATTGGCGGCGCCTACGGCTTTTCGGAAGAGTTCCGTCGCCGTGGCAAGCTGTTGGCGCTGTCGCGCATGACCTTCACCCACCAGATGGTGCGGGCCTTTCTGCTGGAACAGATCTATCGCGCCTTTACGATACTGAACAACGAGCCTTATCATCATTGATCCGAAAGGGCGTACCGATGAAAAAACCACTCCTGCTGATGATCCTGGATGGCTGGGGGATCAACCCCAACCCGTCCCATAACGCCGTAGCTCTGGCGAAAACCCCCAACCTGACCCGCCTTTTGTCCGAATATCCCCATGTTCCGATCCGCACCTCCGGCATGGCGGTCGGGCTGCCGGAAGGGCAGATGGGCAACTCCGAGGTCGGGCATCTCAATATCGGCGCCGGTCGGGTGGTATATCAGGAACTGACTCGCGTCACCAAGTCGATCCTGGATGGCGACTTTTTTACCAACCCGGTCCTGCTGGAGTGCATCGCCAAGGCCAAAGCGGCCGGCGGCAGGCTGCACCTCTCCGGTCTCCTTTCGGACGGCGGTGTGCATTCCCATAACACGCATCTCTATGCCCTGCTGGAGCTGGCCAAACGCGAAGGTTTGACCGATGTGTTTGTCCACTGTCTGCTGGATGGCCGTGATACGCCGCCCCAGAGCGGTGCCGGCTATCTGGCGCAGCTGGAAACGGAGATCGCGCGGATCGGAGTCGGACGGGTTGCCAGCGTGATGGGGCGCTACTATGCCATGGATCGCGACAACCGCTGGGAGCGGGTGGAGAAGGCCTACAACGCGATGGTCTGCGGCCAGGGGGAGTTGCAGGCTGCCAGCTCCCGCGAAGCGATCGAGCAGAGCTATGCGGCCGGAGTCAACGATGAGTTTGTGCTGCCGACCGTGATCATGGAGCAGGGTGCGCCGGTTGCTACGGTCAGGGATGGAGACGGTTTCATCTTTTTCAATTTTCGCTCCGACCGGGCCCGCGAGATCACCCGCGCGCTTGCCCTGGACGGTTTTGACGGTTTCAAACGCAGCTGCCGGCCGAAATTGGCCGGTTATGTCTGCCTGACCGAGTACGACGCAACCTTCGGGCTGCCGATCGCCTTTGCTTCCAGCGAGCTGACCAATATCCTGGGCGGAGTGCTGGCCGATGCCGGACTGAAACAGCTGCGCATCGCCGAGACTGAGAAGTATGCCCACGTGACCTTCTTCTTCAACGGCGGCAGTGAGGTCCCCTTTGCCGGAGAGGATCGCGCGTTGATTCCCTCACCCCAGGAGGTGGCCACCTACGACCTGAAGCCGGAGATGAGCGCCTGCCTGGTAACTGACAAGTTACTGAAGCTGCTGGACCAGGATACCTACGATGTGATTATCCTCAACTTCGCCAACTGCGACATGGTCGGGCACACCGGCATCGAGGCGGCGGCGGTCAAGGCGGTGGAGGCGGTGGACAGCTGCGTCGGCCGGGTGGTGGCCAAGGTGCGGGAAAAAGGGGGCGCGGTGCTGATTACCGCCGACCACGGCAATGCCGAGCAGATGGCCGATGAAAACGGTTATCCGTTCACGGCCCACAGCACCAACCCGGTCTGGCTGGTGCTGGTGGATGACAGCCGCAAGGGCGTAAAGCTGCGCGAAGGTGGACGCCTGGCTGACATCGCGCCGACCATGCTGAAGATGCTGGGGTTGGAGCAGCCGATGGAGATGGCCGGGGAGAGTCTGTTCTGATGGCTGGTAAAGCACATCGTAAATGAAAGTTAAGCCGCCCGTTTCAGAGTTTGTCTAATCGGGCGGTTTTTTTGTAAATTAATTGAAGACTTTGAAGCGGACACCGAAAGGACGTGATTGGTATGAAGGAAAAACGGGATCTTAAAGTCGGGATCAAGAGCGACAAAGAGTTTTTTAGTGAACTAAAAGTTTTGGCTGGCCGGATTGACGATGGCTGCTTGCCGGAAAAACCAATTGAGCGCCTCTATTTCGATGATCTGCCGTCACTGCTCAAGCACCTGACTCCCAAGCGGTTTGAGCTGCTGGCCGAGCTGCGTAATATGGGGCATAGCAGCATCAACGCCCTGGCAAAGCATCTGCATCGCCAGTACCGAAATGTTTTTGATGATGTCAAGACCATGGAGCGGCTGGGGTTTGTGGAGAAGGATACCAGCGGATATTTTTATGTGCCGTGGGATGAGATAGACGCAACTTTCAAGCTGGCGGCGTAAAATGCATTTTCACGAAGAAAACGGACGTGAATGACGTTCTTTTGAGGAGCTTTGTTTAACTGGAGAAACGTTCTATTTGGGTAGATCACCGGTTCACGCGCACGCGCGCGTGAACCGGTGATCTACGAGTTAGGGTACAAGGAGTTTTACAATGAAACAATTCAAGTTAACATTATTTGTATTTATGATGCTTCTTATGTGCGGGTGTTCAACTTTAGTTCGACCCGTAAAAGCTATCCCTGAGCTAGACGGTGACGGCAATAATATAAACATACTTCGAAACTATAATTATATTGGTGGTGGAGGACGTTACTGGCCCACAGTTGATGGGCAAGAAGTTTCCGGTTTATTTCCAAAAGAACATATTTCTTTTTTATTATCGCCAGGTAAGCATTCGGTAGGTGTTCACTGTGGATGGTCAGATGATCAAATGGAAGTTAATATTAAAGAGAATGAAATGAGGTATTTTAAAATAAGCCCAAATCTGTTGAATCTTATCGGATGTGCCGAGATTGAAGAAATTCCAAAATCAGAAGCGATGGAACGATTGAAAAAATCAACGCGTATAAAGACAGGATACATGTCAGATTGTGATCGGAAAAGCGTGTTATTTGAAAGTAAGCCTGATCACTTATGCTTTTCCTATGCTTTGCCCTAACAATGGGCGGCAGGTGGATTCCGTTCCGCTGCGCTCCACTGCACCTCTGCGCCCCTAAACCGTTGTCGCATAGTACGGTACCTTGTGCCTGCTTCAAATACAGCCGAACAGCGTGATAGTAAGGGAAATGAATAAACCAGCATCAAAGCCAAAACATGACACCCCAGCATCTTGAACAACTGAACGTTTCCCCTTCTCCCAAAAATCCGGTTATTGCCAGGATGTTCAAGGAAATGGAGCGTGCCGAAGAGCTTGGCTCCGGGGTGAGGAATCTTTTCAGATATGCCAAGGCGTTCGCCGGTCATAATCCACTGCTGCAAGAAGAACAGATTTTCCGGGTGACGGTTTCTATTCCCAGTTTTGCGTCCATTGAGGGGGCGGCGACCCCGCAAGTCACCCCGCAAGTTACCGAGCAAGTCAAACGGGAAGAGCTTGTTCTCGAATATTGCAGCATTCCGAGAAGCAAAAACGAGATTCAGCTTTTTGTCGGGATGAAGCATCGCGAACATTTTCGATCGGAAGTGCTCCAGCCGCTTCTCGAAAAAGGGTTGCTACTCATGACTGTCCCGGACAAACCCAATAGTTCAAAACAGCGATACATCACCAAGATGGGCGGGGCACAAACCACGCCACTACGGAGGATCTGATGGTTACAAGAAAACTGGCCGGAACCAACCAGCAATACCCGATCGGCAAGATCGTCTGCCTGGC
>JACMKN010000150.1 GCA_014380135.1 Deltaproteobacteria bacterium | reverse complement strand
GGCCGTGCCGGCTCCGATCACAACCAGGTTGTAGCGTCCGGCCGGTTGCGGGTTGCACCAGTCGGCGGGGTGAACATTTTCGGATAGTTCCCGGTTTTCGGGGGTGTCGGGCAGGATCAGAAGCGGCTCCGTCATGATGTGGCTCCTTGACGATTGTAAGCGGGAAGGGGTGAACTGCAATAGAACGCGGATGACGCGGATTTACACAGATTTCCAAAAAAAACCAACCTGTTTATCCGTGTAAATCCGCTTAAATCAGATTTGATCCGCGTTCCATTGCCTTTGATTTTGCTCTGTTGGTTCCGGTTTTTCCCGGTATAGGTTCAATTTTATTTCAGTCACTATTTCCGTCGCAGCACGCGCTTGTCCCCGACCCGGATCGTGACCTTCTCGCTGTCGAAATGCTCCAGCAGCGGAATCAGGAACTTGCGCGACAGGCCGGTTTGTTCGCGGTATTCGGGGGGTGTAACCTCCCCCTTTTTGTGCAGCAGGGCGACCAGTTTTTCACGCAGTCCGTCCAGTGCGGCGGCGGAGTAGAACAGGTCGGCGGAGATGCGTGCAACCTGGCCGTTGCGTGTCAACAGTGCCAGGTTGTCACGGACGGTTTTCTCGTCACAGCGGAAACGCTCCATGATCTCTTTGACTGTGGGAGGTTCGATGCCCCCCTCTGCGATAAAGACGGATATCCTGCTTCCCGGACCGTCAACTGCGGCTGCGGGAAGGGCCGCCTGTCCGGCCGGTCGGACGATGTCGCGATCCGGAACGACCAGGCCGTCCTTCTCCAGGGCGGTCAGGAGCGGGGTGAAAAAACGTCCGTCGCTCCGTTTGGGGAGGCGAGTCTTCAGCTCTTCCTTGCCCATGCCCTCCTTGAGCGGATTGGCCTCCAGGAAGGACGTCAGCTCTTGAACAAGTCCCTGCTTCAGAGTCTCAACGGCGTTCTTTGAGAGGAAAAGGCGCGGTTCGCGGGCCATCTGCAGGATCTCGCCCGCCGAGAGCAGCGCTGTCAGGGTTGCCTCTACGGTTTTCCTGGGAAGCCCGCTGCGCATCAGGACGTCGTCAAAGGAGATGCCGGAGAGCAGGCTCTGGGAGATGATCAGGAAAATCGTGCGCTGCTGATCGGCGGTGCCGAAAGCCTCCAGCAGCTGCAGCGCCTCTTCGTTGCGCCGGCGGCGGCGGGGAGGGAAGGGGTCCAGTGTTACGCCGCCGCCCACCGTGATTTGCGGCGAAAAAGCCCTCAGGATGTAGCTGTCGCCGGAAAGCAGCAGGGCCGGTTCCTTCAGCCGCAGCTGCACGTAGGCGCTCTCTCCCGGCTGGAGCGTGTCGCGATCCAGCAGAATGACCTGGGCCGGAACTTCGTAGGTGGCCGAATGCAGCCGCACCGTGGCGCGATGCTTCAATTCACGGGGGGCCGAGGGCAGATAATCCAGGCGCACATCCACCGTGCGGGTGGCCTGGAACAGGCCGCGCGGCGTCACCACATGGCCGCGCTGAATCTGGTCCAGATCGATCCCCTGCAGGTTGACCGCCAGCCGCTGGCCGGCCTGGCCCCTGTCCCCCTTGATACCGTGGGCCTGCAGGCCGCGCACCCTTCCTTCGCGGCCGGAGGGGAGTATCTCCAACTCGTCTCCTACGGCAATCTCTCCCGACAGCAGCGTGCCGGTCACGACCGTGCCGAAACCGGGCACCGTGAAGACCCGGTCCACCGGCAGGCGGAAGGGGCCTTCGCGGCGTTTCTCCACCGCCAGCTGCGCCAGTCGTGCCAGCTGCAGCTTCAGTTCGTCCAGCCCTTCGCCGCTGCGGGAGGAAACTGCCACAATCGGCGCACTTTCCAGAAAACTGCCGGCCACGAAGTCGCGCACCTCCTCCGTCACCAGTTCCAGCCACTCCCGTTCGACGGTGTCGCGTTTGGTCAGCGCCACCAGTCCGCTCTTGACCCCCAGCAGGCGCAGGATGTTCAGATGCTCACGGGTCTGGGGCATGATGCCTTCGTCGGCCGCGATCACCAGCATCACCAGATCCATGCCTCCCACGCCGGCCACCATGGTGCGGACGAACTTTTCGTGCCCCGGCACATCCACGATCCCGAAACAGAGTCCGCCCGGCAGCTCCAGATGGGCAAAGCCCAGCTCGATCGTGATGCCGCGCGCCTTCTCCTCCTTGAGACGGTCGGTGTCGATGCCGGTCAGGGCCTTGACCAGCGAGGTCTTGCCGTGATCGATATGTCCGGCCGTGCCGAGGATCAGGTGTTTCATGATTGCTTCAGATGATGATTGTGATGAAATTTGCCGCCGCAATCGTCCTGCCCGCCGCGGATCTTCTCCACCGCATGGCCGATGGTTGCCCAGACCGCCTCCAGATTTTCCTGCGCTCCCTTGGGGCTGCCGGGCAGGTTGATGATCAGGGATTGCTTGCGGATAGCGGCCACCGCCCGTGACAGGGCTGCCATCGGTGTTATCTCCAGGCTCTTCAGCCGCATCAGTTCGCCCAGGCCGGGAATCAGACGTTCGGCAACCTGCATGGTTGCTTCAGGCGTCACGTCGCGTGGCGAGACGCCGGTGCCGCCGGTGGTCAGGATCAGATCGGCAACATCGGCATCGGCCCATTCGGTCAGGACTGCCACGATCTGCTCGAACTCGTCCGGAATGACCTGGGCCTGCACCGTGCGCACCCCCCGTTCCGCCAGCCAGGCCGCCAGGGCCGGACCGCTCTCATCGACCCGCTCGCCGCGGGAACCCTTGTCGCTCAGAGTCAGGATGGCAGCTCTCATGGCGTTTCCTCCCGGCGATAGACGCCGCTCTTGCCGCCTTCCTTGAAAAGCAGCTTGATTTCACCGATCGTGATCGATTTGTCGCTCCCTTTGCACATGTCGTAGACCGTCAGCGCCGCCAGGGCAGCGCCGGTCATGGCTTCCATTTCGACGCCGGTGCGTTCCAGAGCCCGAACCATGCATTTTACCGTCAGCCGGCCGGGATGCCGGTCCTGTTCGAAATCAACGGTGACGTTGTGGATGGCCAGCGGGTGGGAAAGCGGAATCAGTTCACAGGTCTTCTTGGCCGCCATGATGCCGGCCAGACGCGCTACGCCCAGCACGTCCCCCTTGGCCACGCCGCCGGCCTTGATGGCCGCCAGCAGTTCCGGTGACATGTGCAGCTCGGCCGCTGCAATCGCGGTCCGCAGAGTCGGCTGCTTGGCGGAAACGTCCACCATGATGGCGTGGCCGCGTTCGTCGAAATGATTGAAGTTCATGATTGTTCTCCTGTTCAGGCCGGTGTCAGATACTGTTCAAACTGCTTCTTGTCGGTCGCGCAGCGGTAGGCCTCTTCCGGGTTGACTTTTTTCGTTTTCAGCAGATCCAGAAGATGCTGATCCATCAGCTGCATGCCGTCCTTCTTGGCGGTCTGCATGATGGAGGGGATCTGGAAGGTTTTCCCTTCGCGAATCAGATTGCCGATGGCCGGGGTGCCCAGCATGATCTCCAGCGCCGCCACGCGCCCCTTGCCGTCGGCGGTTTTGAGCAGTTGTTGGCAGACCACCCCCTTCAGGGATTCGGACAGCATGGCACGCACCTGTTCCTGCTGGTCGGTCGGGAAGACGTCGATGATACGGTCGACCGTCTTGGCTGCGGTACTGGTGTGCAGGGTTCCGAAAACCAGGTGCCCTGTTTCGGCGGCACTCATGGCCAGCTGGATCGTGATCAGGTCGCGCATCTCCCCAACCAGAATTACGTCCGGATCTTCACGGAGCGCAGCTTTCAATGCCGAAGCGAAGCTTTCGGTGTGTTCCCCTATCTGGCGTTGGTTCATCAGCGACATCTTGTTCTGGTGTATGAACTCCAACGGATCCTCAAAGGTCAGGATATGTTCCTGGCGGGTAGAGTTGATCAGGTCGATCATGCCGGCCAGCGTGGTGGACTTGCCGGAACCGGTCGGGCCGGTTATAAGTACAAGCCCCTTCTTGAAGTTGGTCATGCGCCGCACGCCTTCCGGCAGCCCCAGTTCATCGGCTGAAAGAATCGTGGCAGGAATGATGCGGAAAACGGCGGCAATCCCGCGATACTGCATCATGACATTGCCGCGGAAACGAGCCAGTCCGGGAACTTCATAGGCAAAGTCCAGATCCTTGGTTTCCTCGAATTGGATCTTTTGCTTCTCGTTCAAGATTTCGAACAGGATCGCTTTTATTTCATCATGCGAAAGGGTCTTGAAATTGAGTCGTACCATTTCGCCGCGCAGGCGGAAAATGGGCGGGTTGCCGCTGGAAAGGTGCAGGTCGGATGCCCCCTGTTCCTTCATCATATTGAATAATGCATCTATACGTGCCATGGAGAATCTCCCATTCGTTATTATAGAACCACTGCTGCAATATATTCTTCAGGGGAAACTTCCCCGGCCGCCAGCAGCTGCAGTCCCTCTTCGGTAATCCCCCGATAGCCACTGGCTGCCAGATATTCCTCCAGGGCTGCCACATCGGACGACTGCTCGAATACCCGCAGAAAGTCGTTGTCGAATTTAAGTACATCCAGTAAAAATCTGCGTTTGCTGAATCCGCTATGACCGCACGCGTCGCAGCCGGTTGTGCGGAAAAACGAAGCTGGCGGTTGCGCAAGATGCATTGCTACCAGCTCCTCAGCCGGCGGTGAATAGTTGCTGCGGCACTCCGGACAGAGGATCTGGATCCCCTTGAACGAAACCAGGCCATTGACAAAAAACGGCAGAAAATAGTTCTTCTGTTGATACAACAACAGTTGCTGAAGTACGTTGTGAGTTCCACGGATTTCCAGGCCGGCCAGCACCAGTTTGCCCCGCATGGCGGCCCGGCAGGCGGCGGCGAACGGCATCGCTTCGCTGGCGTTCTCAATCACCAGAATATCCGGAGCATGGTCAAGGGCGGATATGATTACGCCGGCCCGTTCGGTTTCATTCCGGGGCAGGTGAATTCGCGGAAAACGCTTGTTCATCCTGCCCGGCCCTTCACCCAGGATGATGACGTTTTTGCCAACCGTATCGATCTCCTCCAGCATCAGGTCGATGAAGCGGTCGCGCTCCTGTGTGTTGCGCGAGGCGAAGAAGGTGACTCCCTGCCGGGCGTGGGCCAACCCCGCAAAACTGCTTTCCTGATGCGCCGGGAGCTGCAGTTCAACCAGTCTGGCCGGAACGCTGGCCGCCACATGCGGTCTGATCGTGAAATAATCGCCGCCGTAGCCGGCCATGACCGATATCTGGAACGTGATCGGATGGGAACGGTAGCTGAAAGTCAGCAGGCCGCTGTCGCAAGGATCGCCGCTCTGGCCGATGCCGGCGCTCTTGCGGATTCTCATGCTTATGTCGGGGTAATAGTTGCTGGCCACGCTTCCGATCGGACGGGAAACTCCGCTGCGCCGGCCACTGACGGAAACGATGTCTCCCAGCGGCTGCAGCGAGAGGGATGAGAGACGGTTCTGCAGGATGAAGATCAGCAGGTAGTCCAGCAGCTTGCCGCCGCTCAGATCGCCGTTGATCGTATCCAGCGCTTTTTCGGCGAAGGCGCCGGATGCAAACCCGAGATTTTCCTGATCTACGCAGCCGTAACAGGCCTCGATCATCTCGCGGATCTCGCGGATCAGGGCCACCGAGATGTTAACGGTGCAGCCGCTATGCTGCTCGACCGCCTCGATCGCGGATTTGTTGAGCGGATCGGCCATGGCGATGTTCAGTTCGCCGCCGGCCTTGATCAGCGGAATCAGGTTGAACTTTCTGGCCAGGGCGGCCGGGATCAGCTTGAGCGCCTCCGGGTCGATCATGTCGCTTTTCAGCCGGATATAGGGCAGGTCGAGCTGGTTGGAGAGAGCCCAGTCGATGTCCTCCTGGGTGACGATTCCCAGACTGACCAGCGCCTCGCCAAAGCGTGCGCCGGTTCGTTTCTGCTCCTCCAGGGCCAATGCAATATCCGCCTCGCTGATGATCTGCGAGGCGAGAAGGATTTCGCCCAGGGAACCTTTCTTGATCTGTTCTGCCATGCTTGACCTCCATTGATAACGGCAATTTATGCGATGAAACTATTCGTTGCGGTCGCTCAGGTTTTCGAAACGGGTATGTTCTCCGAAGAAGGCCAGGTTTACGGTGCCCAGGGCGCCGTTTCTCTGCTTGCCGATGATGATCTCGGCACTGCGCTCATGCCCCTGGGTGCAGGAGCCGTCCCGTTTGCGGCAGCTGTCGCAGTAGACCGACTCGCGGTAAACGAACATGATCACGTCGGCATCCTGTTCAATGGCGCCCGATTCACGCAGGTCGCTCATCATCGGACGCTTGTCGGCCCGTTTTTCCAGCTCGCGGTTGAGCTGGGAAAGGGCGATCACCGGTACGCCCAACTCCTTGGCCAGAGCCTTCAGAGAACGGGAAATGTCCGAGATTTCCTGCTGGCGTGATTCGGAGTTGGCGCCGCCGCGCATCAGCTGCAGGTAATCGACGATGATCATACCGATATCATGTTCGCTCTTCAGGCGGCGGGCCTTGGAGCGCAATTCCAGCACGGTGATGGCCGGGGTGTCGTCGATGAAAATCTTCGAGTCGTGCAGGATGC
>JACMKN010000149.1 GCA_014380135.1 Deltaproteobacteria bacterium | reverse complement strand
TCTGCTCTTTCTGGCCCGTACTCCCCGGGACAACCAGACCCTGCTCAACTTCTACACCACCCGCCGCAGCGAAGTCTGGCAGCGGCGCGGCACATCCGAAGCCCCCCGGGAAACCCGTGAACTGCTGCCGCTCTACCGCTCAGTGGCATTCATCGACCAGAGCGGCAGGGAGCGCCTGGTCATACGGGATGGCCGTTTCCTGAAGCCTGACGAGTTGCGGGATGTTTCCACACCGGCCGGCAGCGAGTTTAAAAGCGAAGATTATTTCCGCCGCACCAAAGAGCTGCAGCAGGGTGAAATCCATGTTTCCCATCTGACCGGCCAGCATGTCTCCAAACAGGAACAGCTGGCCGGGGCCGCCGATCCGGAGCATGCCAATAACGGTAAGATCTACGAAGGAGTGATCCGCTTCGCTTCACCGCTGTTCGATAAACGGGGAGCTTTCAGCGGCATGGTGGTCATCTCCCTCGACCACCGCCACCTGATGGAATTCACCCAGCACATCGATCCGGGCCGAAACTTCTCGACGCTGTTCCCGTCATATCAAAGCGGCAACTACGCCTTTCTCTTCGACGACGAGGGCTGGATCATCACCCACCCCAAATACTGGGACATCCGCGGCCTGGACAGAAACGGCAAGCTGGTGCCCCCCTACACGGCCAACTCCAGCCAGGCCGACATCGATTCCGGGCGCATACCCTACAACCTCGACCAGGCCGGCTTTATCCACACGAATTATCCGATCGTGGCGGATGCGGTCAGAAAACGGAAAATCGGCTACGTTGACATCACCAACGTGGGTGGCGCAAAAAAGATCATGTCCTACGCCCCGATTCTCTATGACACCGGCGATTACAGCAAACATGGCATCTTCGGCGGAGTGACGATCGGCTTCCAGGTCGATCAGTTTCACGACGCCGCCCGCAAGGGGAGTCGTCTGATCAATCGCGAACTGCGCGAGCATCGCCGGGTCAGCGCCCTGATTCTCCTCTTCACCGCGCTGTTGGCCGGATTTTCAGCCTGGGCTCTCTCCAGCGGCATAACCCGCCCGCTGCAGCAGTTGATAAACGGCGCCCGCCGCCTGGCCGAGGGGGACACCCGCAGCAGGGTCACTGTTTCCTCGTCGGATGAGTTGGGCGAACTGGCCGACACCTTCAACTTCATGTCCAACGAACTGGAGATCCGTAAATCAAGCCTGCTTTCCACTCTGGACGAACTGCGCCGTTCACGCCTGGAAATCCTCGACGAGCGCAACTTCAAGGAGAGTATTCTGGAAAGTATCTCCAGCGCCATCGTCACCTTTTCCCCCGACGGCCTGCTGACCTCGATAAACGCCACCGGCAGGAAGTTTCTGGGCAGCGAAATCGCGGTTGACATGCCTTACCGGGACGTGTTTCAAGGCTGGGAAGGAATGGAACAGCGCACCGGGAATGCTCTCTTCGAGCGCAGCGGTTACGGTCGCCAGACGCTGCGCTTCATGCGGGGCAACTCCTGGACCCATTTCGATGTCGGCTTTTTTCCGATCGGCCGGGACGCCGAACGGGGGCTGACCGTGACGCTGCGCAATGAGACCGAGAAAGAGAAACTGCGCGAAGAGATGATGCGGCTTGACCGCCTGGCATCGCTGGGCAAGCTCTCGGCCGGCATCGCCCACGAGGTGCGCAACCCGCTCACCGGCATCTCGCTGCTGCTGGATGATCTGCATGACAACGCCGCCCTGGCGCACGACGACCGGAACATGATCAAGAAAGCTCTGGCGGAGATCGAGCGGGTGGAACGCCTGATCAGCGCCCTGTTGAACTATTCGTCGCCGGTCAGGGCCGACTTCAGAACCGGCGACCTGAACATGGTGGTCAATGACACCGCGCTGCTGATGCGGCGGCAGTGCGAGCGGCAAAAGGTCAGCATCCGGGTGGATGCCGGAGAGCTGCCCCCCTTCCGCTTCGACCCGGAAAAAATCAAGCAGGCGCTGATGAATATCACCAGGAACGCCCTGGAAGCCATGCCGAACGGCGGAGAGATCCGGATATCCACGACTGCGGATGCGGAACAGGCTACGCTGAAAGTGTCCGACAACGGAGCCGGCATCCGCGAAGAATACCTGCCGCTGATCTTCGAGCCGTTCTTCACCAGCAAAGGGGCCGGCACCGGACTGGGGCTTTCAATTACACAGCGCATAGTCGAAGAGCATCACGGACAGATCAGCGTGGAGAGCTCCACTGAAGCCGGAACGGTTTTTACGATTAAGTTACCGATGACGGCCGGCAGCGCCCCGTAAAAATGGAATTAATGAGTTAACTGATTCTGCTGGATGTACCTATCAACTATCAACTGTGCTTGAGGATGAAATGAAAATATTCGTCAGCAGTGTCCAGAATGAACTGGCAGAAGAACGTCGGGCTGTGAAGTCGTTTATTGAGAGTGATCCGCTCCTGCGGCGCTTCTTCAGCGTTTTTCTGTTTGAGGATCTCCCGGCCAGTGATCGCCGGGCAGATGCCGTCTATATTTCCGAGGTGGATCGGAGTGCTGTTTATCTTGGCATCTTCGGCTACGAATATGGATTTGAGGATGCCGTGGGGGTCTCGCCTACAGAGCGAGAGTTCGAGCGGGCCACTGAAACCGGCAAACCCCGGCTGATCTTTGTGAAGGGCACGGATGACCAGAACCGCAATCCGAAGATGCAGTCCCTCATCCGCAAGGCCGGTCAACAGCTCATCCGGCGTCGGTTTGCCGGCATCCCTGAATTGACCGCCGCCCTCTATTCCAGTCTTGTGGATCATCTTGAAGGGTGTGGCGCTATTCAATCCCGTCCTTTTGAAGAAAGACCCTGCCGTGATGAGCAATATCAAACTCTTTGAATCCAGCCAAATTCGTTCAATATGGAACGAGGAAGTTCAGAAATGGTATTTCTCGGTCATTGATGTCGTTGCTGCACTGACCGACAGTCCTAATCCAAGGGACTATTGGTATCGCATAAAACAACGGGAAAAAATCAGCGGAATTGAACTGTCGACAATTTGTCGACAGTTCAAACTTGCAGCGCCGGACGGTAAATTACGTGAAACGGACTGCTCCCATGTCCCCTTCTGAATACAGAGACTTCAAGAAGCTGGATAAACGTGGCGACAACCTGCGTGACCATATGACCGATCTGGAATTGATCTTCACCATGCTGGGGGAGGCTTCAACAACAGAAATAGCTCGTAACAAGGATGCACGGGGGTATGGAAGGAATCTTGAGGCTGCCGTGGAGGGTGGCTCTGTTGCCGGAAGCGCCAGGCGCGACCTGGAGAAGAAGTCGGGCCGCCGGGTCTCCAACAGAGAGAATTTCAAGGAGATTCCGGAAGCGGTAAAACGAAAGCAGCTAAAGAAGGAAGACGAGTGACCTGATGGAATTCCGCATATCCGATACATTTACCGATAGCCTCGCCAAACTGAGCGGCGA
>JACMKN010000148.1 GCA_014380135.1 Deltaproteobacteria bacterium | reverse complement strand
GGCCAGTACCGGAAATCAGAGGTTGTGAGGTAACTGTACCGGATGTTGTGGCTGTCGGCACCGACGACCTGCTTGGCAAATTACCCATTTTGCCGAAATTCGGGTTAGTCTGGTTAGTCTGGTTAGTCTGGTTAGTCTGGTTTGCAGTGTTGGCGCCGGCATTACTTCCGCCTGAAACTGTCACAGCACCGGTTCCGTCAGAAGTGGCAACTATGGACTGAACCGCGGTCTGGGCGCCGGCTACCGAAATTATTTCAGATTTAAGCTCCGGCGGTCGCGACTGTTTAGTTCCGGTTTTGACAAATTTGACGGTCGCAAGCAGACCATTGCCCTCAAAAAATACATCTTTGGCCGTCGTAACATAAACGACCCTTAAAGCGCCGCGTTTAGAATCGTTATTGGGTATCTGCGTCGCTCCAACCGCAGTTGCAAAAGGGCCATCAGCAACCACCGGATTACTTAACGTCTCGATATCATACAGGATAGTAAAGTCAAGCGACGCTGCCTTTTTAACATTGGCGACAGCAACGGAATACACTCCTTCAGACGTCTGTGTAACCGTAACTGTGGCAGCTGCGCCCGCTTCCACAACAGTGCAGATACAACAAAGAGCCAGTGCAACCATCCAATATTGAAGCGATTTCATACTTATACCTCTTCTGAAAACTACTTGCCATTTCCCATCGATTTTATCAACTCCCACCCTTTGAGCAGATCGAGAGCCCGCATGGCCTGATAGTCATTTTTCAAATTTTCTTCTAGCCTTTGGGTCTTCTCATCCTTTTTCTCTTCTTTTTTCTCATCCTTCTTTTCTTCTTTCTTTATATCCTTCACATCCTTCACATCACCTGATGCACCGGACTTGCCTTCACTTTCAAAATGGTTTTCCAGATCCTTCTCGCGCAGATGCATGCCGTCCTTTTTATTGGCGGATTCCTTGGGAAGCTCAACCCTCTCGACAACAATATCAGGAGTGATGCCCTTGGCCTGGATTGAACGCCCTTTGGGAGTAAAATAGCGCGCGGTAGTCAGACGCAGTCCGGAATCATCGGAAAGCGGAATGATGGTCTGGACCGACCCCTTGCCAAAACTCTGGGTACCCATGACGATTGCCCGTTTATGGTCCTGCAGGGCACCGGCCACAATTTCGGAGGCGCTGGCACTGCCACCATTGATCAGCACCACAATCGGGTATGTGGGTTCCTTGCCACCTTTTTTGGCCGTAAACTGCATCTTTGAGTCTTTTTCGCGCCCTTCGGTGTACACAATCAGTTGTCCGTCCGGAACAAAGTGGTCGGCCACCCTGACCGCCTGATCCAAAAGGCCGCCCGGGTCATTTCGCATATCAAGAACCAGCCCTTTCAGTTCCCCCTTGTTCTGCTCCTTCAAAACCTTAAGTGCTTTCCCCAGATCTTCATCGGTTTTTTCCTGGAACTGGGCGATGCGAACATAGCCATAACCGCCCTCCATCAGGCTTGAGCGTACACTTTTGACCTGAATGATATCCCTGGTGAGCTGAAACTCTTTCGGCTTGTCAAATCCCTCACGCATGATAGTCAGGGTTACCTTGGACCCTTTCAGACCACGCATACGTTTGACCGCATCGTTGATATTAAGATCTTTGGTAAACTTTTCATCAATCTTCAGAATCTGGTCGCCAGCCTTGATACCGGCCTTGAAGGCAGGTGTATCCTCTATAGGAGAGATTACGGTCAGGATACTGTCCTTGATCGATATTTCGATCCCCAGACCACCAAAAGCGCCTTTAGTATCTATTTTCATCTCCTTGTAGGTATCGGGAGGCATGAAGGAACTGTGCGGATCAAGCGAAGACAGCATACCGTTGATTGCGCCGTATATCAGTTTTTTGGTATCGACCTCTTCGACATAGCTTTTTTTGACAATCGCCATGACATCCGTAAAAAGCTCGATTGATTCATAATCGCTCCCCTTCCCCTCAGCCGAGCAATGCCGCTGGGAACTGATTGCGATAAAGGCGACCAGCACCGCGACTATCATTGCAAAACCTGCTATCATTTTTGTTTTTTTACTGCCGGGTGTAATCATTGTGTTCCTCCAAGTGCGTATATTTTGTTTATTTTTTTAGCGAACCCAGCCGGCGGGATCAACCGGCTTGCCCTGATGACGAATCTCGAAATAAAGAATTGTGCCTTTTGTTGAATCAACATCACCGACTGTTGCGATTGTTTCATGGCGCGATACTTCGGCGCCAACTTTTTTTGTAATCCTGGATGCATGGGCATAAAGGCTGAAATAACCACCGCCATGATCCACAATGATCATATTGCCGAACCCTTTGAAATAATCGGCAAATATGACATTACCTTCGTATATTGATTTGATTTCGGTGCCGGCGCTTGACGATATCGACAGTCCCTTGCTGAATGTGTATGAATCGAATTCAGGATGTTTATGCTTTCCAAACGATTCCAGGATCGCCCCCCGCACAGGCAGGGTCATGCGGCCTTTTTGTGAGGCGAAACCCCGGTCCGGCACCGCTGGCAAATCCGCCAGCGGTTTGGGTTTGCTGCCAGGTTTTTCATGGCGGGATGATAATTTACGGCGGCTCAGTGCATTGAGGCGTACCATCATTGCTTGCAGTCGGGAGGCATTCGTCTGTAACTCTTTCAACGAAGCCTCGTAGCTCTTGCGGTCCTGGCGTACTTTGATCAGATAGTCGGCTTTCTTCCGTTTCTCCTGTTCAATCTCGCGCTTTTTTTGTGCCATGTTTTCCAGGATACGCTCTTTTTTTACCGCATCACGCTCCAGGTCGGCTTTAAGCTTTTTCAATTCTTCAATTTTCTGATTGTACTCCACGAATATTCGTTTGTCATTATCAAGAATCGAACGCATATAGCGGATATTTTCCACGATTTGTGGAAACGATTCGGCCGAAAAAAACATCCGTAGCGCACCCAGCTCTCCGGCCTTGTACAAAGAGGTCAGGCGGCGTTCAATCTCCTGGCGCTTTCGGCTGGCATCCTCGGACACTCTCCCGATATCATGACCGGTACGATCAAGGCTCGATTCCACACCACGCAGATCGTGGTCAAGCCGTCCCAGATCGGACACTTTCTGATCCAGATTCCGGTTTATTTCCTGGAGTTCGGTCGATATAACAGCTTCGACCTTGCGCGTCCTGGTGATAAGCTGTTTTTGAGCTTTGATCTCCCGCTTGACTCCTCTCAGTTCATCCTTCGGGTTCTGGGCGGCGGACACAAGAGAAGCTGAAACGATAATCATGATAAGTAGAAATAACAGTAATTTCATCAGTTATACATTGATAAAACGCTTCAGTGACGTAAGGCTGCCAACGAAACCGAGCATGGCGCCCGCCAGAAACAGGCCGCCGATGTACTCCATCGGAAGAAACTCCAGACCCGAAGAGACCGGATTAAAAGTAAGAAAACTGCCGGCATTATACAGAAAACCCTCGTATAAACCGTACAACAGGGTAATTGCGATGATCGAACCAGCCATACCCTGTATCAAACCTTCAATCAGGAAGGGTGCCTTTATAAAGAAACGGGTTGCTCCAACCAGCGACATGACATCCAGCTCGTCACGGCGGGCATAAATGGTCAGTTTGATTGTGTTGGAAACGATAAACACAACGGCAATTATCAGAAAACCACCCAGAAGGCCGCCCAGAAGGCGCATGAAATTGAGGAATGAATTGAAGCGCCGAACCCACTCTTCACCGTATTGAACCTCGCTGATACCCGGAACAAGTTTCAATGCGGCAACAAAGTTCTCTACCCCCAGAGTATCGCGATTTGCCCGTTTAAGCGCAATTTCGAACGAGGTCGGAAGCACTTCCGGCCTGACACCTTCCAGAAGCGTTTCCTGGCCACGCAGCCGGCTTTTGAAGCGCTTCAGCGCCTCATCACGAGACACATAGCTTACACGAGAGGCTCCCGGCAACGACAGGATTTTGTCATGCAGCACCGACTGCTCGGGAGCGGTCAGTTCCTTGTCAAAGTAAACTGTGACCTGAACACGTTCGCTCCAGTTTTCAGCGGCGCCTTCGAGATTTACAAATACCAGCAGAAACAATGAGACGATCAGCAGGGCAAGTGTGATCGTCGCAATAGTGACTACGTTTACAAAAACATTCTGACGTATGTTAATGAAAGCTCTTCTTACAAAATATCCGGCCCTGCCGCCTAAAGAATCCCCTGCCAGCGCAGACCGTTTAAAGGGCTTGACCGTTGCTGCTTGTTTCTTTTTCCATCTGTTCAACGATTTCCCCTTTATTCAGAGTGACAAGACGTTTATGGCTCTGTTCGATAAGACGGCGGTCATGGGTGGCAACAACTACGGTCGTTCCGCGGATATTGGCCTCTTTAAAGATCGCTAGAATCTGGTTTTTATTGGCATCGTCCAGATTGCCGGTCGGCTCATCCGCCAGAAGAATCTTGGGGTCATTTACCAGGGCCCTGGCCAGGGCGACACGCTGCTGTTCTCCCCCGGAAAGACGCTGGGGTAAAAGATTGAATTTGGATTCGATCCCCATCTGCTTGAGGATATGCATGGTCTTTTTACCGATATCCGCCCTGCCCCATCCCAGCACTTCCAGCGTTATAGCAACATTTTCAAAAACGGTGCGGCTTTGCAGCAGCTTGAAGTCCTGAAAAACCACACCGATCGATCGGCGGAGATACGGAATTTGGGACGCCGGCAATCGGGATACGTTTTGTCCGTCAATCAGAACCTCGCCACGATT